>JAXHVM010000141.1 GCA_034189185.1 Deferribacterota bacterium | reverse complement strand
GCCTTTATAGCAATGGCTTCATGTTTATCTATCATTTTCTCTTTACTGCCTTCCCATTTTGCTTGATAAATACCTACTACTATCTTATTAGGCATCTTTCACCTCATCAAATATTTTTATTTTTATTCAGATGTACTACGATCTGCAATTTTTAAAACTTCATCAAAGATATTTATAGCCTTATCTATTTCCTCTTTAGTTATAATAAGTGGTGGGGCTACGACAAAATGATTGTACCAAGTATTTATATATAAGCCCTTTTTAAGGGCATGCCCTGCAATTGTATCAGTCATTAGAGGCACTCCCTTTGCTTTATCTGATTTTGTATTAAAGGGCTCTCTACTTTCTCTATTTTTAACGATCTCTACAGCAAAAAAATGCCCAAGACCCCTAACCTCTCCAATTGATGGATGATTTTCCTTTAAGTAATTTAGGGCATCCATTAAATATTTCGAAGTAATACTAAGTTTGTCACCATCAATTAGTTTCTTATACTCATTAATTGCTGCAGGTATTGCAGAGAGTCCCAAAGGATGACTCGCATATGTATGACCATGGGCAAAATAATTATCATTAAAAAATTCTTTTATTTTTTCGCTTGTAATCGTTATACCTACTGGTGTATAAGCTGATGTGCAACCCTTGGCTGTTGTAATCATATCAGGGGATACATCCCAATTCTGATAAGCAAAGAGCCTTCCACATCTAAACCAACCACTCATAACCTCATCAAAGACTAAAAGGGCATCATTTTCATCGGCTATTTTTCTAAGAAGAGGCAAATATTCTTTCACAGGCACAATAATACCATTTGTTCCTACAACAGGTTCTACAATTATTGCTGCAACATTCCCTTCTTCTTTTATCATATAATCCACATATTTTGCGCACATAATACCACAATTTGGATATTCAAGCTCAAAGGGACATCTATAGCAATAACAGTCAGGTGCAAATATTACTCCCTCTATTAAATTATAGGGTTCAATAAACCATCTGCGAGGATCTCCTGTTAGAGAAATTGAACTTGCTGTTGCACCATGATAAGATCTATACCTTGAAATAATCTTATATTTAGGTCTCTTGTATTGTCTAATTATAGCCACTGCCGCCTCATTGGCCTCAGTGCCTGACGGGCTAAAAAATAGGTTATTGAGATCTTTTGGTAAAACACTAACAAGTGCCTTTACTGCTTTATATGTAGCATCAGTTAAGAAAGATGGGGCAATATAAGCAAGTTCATCGGCCTGCCTTTTTATGGCATCTATAATATCTCTATTGTTATGACCTAAGTTTGAACACATAAGTTGTGAAGAAAAATCTATATAGCTGTTGTTCTTTTCATCGTAAAATGTAGAACCTTCTGCCCTTTTAACAAATAAAGGAGACTGCCATACTTTCTGTTTTCTCCAGGTTCCAAAGGTATGTTTGCAAACAAAGCTTTTCATTGCCTCATAGTCCATTTATTACTCCATTATTTCTTTTAATTCATTATAACATAATTTGTGTTTTTCTAATAGTTTTGCAAAATATCTATAGATGATTTTATTATAATCCTTCATATGTTTAGTAATACTCTCATAAAATTGCACACAATCACTTTCTAGTTTTAATATTTCTTTTTTATAATCGCTTGCACTTTCGTCAATTCTTATAAGTGGCAACTCAACATTATTTAGAAAAAAAGTGCTCTCTAATGTATCAGTTACTGAATCCCTATAAGCTCTCTCAATGTTTCTACAGATTTTTAGCGTCTCTTTTTCTAGATTTTCAAAGAAAGGTTCATCAATTATAATATCCTCTGTAATCTTATTATAGACATTAGATAAATCCTCTTCAAATTGAATGACACTATTAATAAGTGTAGAAAGTGTATTCAAAACCACCTCTCTATAACAATCTTCCCCTCTAGAAAGAACCTTGTTATATCCCTTCCTTGAGCATGTAATGTTCCAAAAAAGGAGTCTTTCATGCCTCCAAAGTGAAAATGACCAACAGGAGCAGGCACACCAATGTTTATACCAATATTCCCACAGTTTACTTTATATCTAAATTCCCTAGCTATGCCTCCATTATTTGTAAAGATACTAGCTGCATTCCCATAATTCGATTGGTTTATAATCTCAATTGCCCTTTCAAAATTTTCAGCCCTTAATATAGAAGCCACTGGTCCAAATATTTCCTCTTTAGCTATTTTCATAGAAGGATCAACATTTGAAAAGACTGTAGGGCCTATAAATGATGTATCAGGGTAGTCCCCTTTTATATTAAAATTTCTGCCATCTAACTCAATTTTTGCTCCCTCTTTTATCCCCAATTCTAAATAATTTAGAACTCTTTTTTTCGCATTAATATTTTGCATTGGACCCATTTGCACTTCACTATCTAGCCCGTAACCAACGGTAATCTTACTAGCTGCCTGGATAAAATCTTTGATAAATTTGTTATAAAATTTATCATCCCCTACAACAATTGCATTGGCAGCTGCAAGACAACGCTGCCCAGTATTGCCAAAAAAAGAGGTTAATATTGCAGGTATAACCTTGTTTAAATCACTATCTGGCATTATAACCACATAATTTTTTGCCCCACCTTGTGAGACAACCCTTTTATAATTCTTACCACAGACTTCATAGATATGTTTAGCAACATTAGTAGAGCCAACAAAACATACACCTTTGATATCGGGGTGTTTTATAAGTCTATCTGCTACATTATTAAACCCATTAACTACATTCCAAACGCCTTCGGGCAACCCCGCTTCTAAAACTAATTCAGCAACCTTATACTGGGAGATGGGGTCAAGTGGCGAGGGTTTTATAATAATAGAATTACCTGTTGCAATTGCATAAGGTGCAAACCAGAGGGGCACCATAAAGGGAAAATTATAAGGTGTAATTGCTGCAAAAACACCCATAGGCTGGTATATACAAAACTCATCTATAGAGGAGGATACATCCTCTAAATTATGTCCCATCATAAGCATAGTTGTTGCACAGGCTGCCTCAATATTCTCTATACCTCTTCTTGTCTCACCCCTTGATTCATCAATTGTTTTACCATGTTCTATGGTTTGAATTCTGCTTAGCTCCTCAAAGTGTTCTTCTAATAGCTCTTTAAATTTAAAGAGATATCTAACCCTGATAATGGGTGGGGTTTGTCTCCACTCAATAAAGGCTGACTGAGCTTTGGCGACAATGCTGTCAATTTCATCAACTTTTGTATCGGGAACCCTTCCAATTATTTCATTTGTAGCAGGATTTACAACATTATGCATATCACCTCTTGAATCAATAAAATCACCATTAAAATTTTTTACTGTTATTATCTCTTTTATTGGGTTTTCATATATACTCATCTTATGCTCCTATCAATCTATTATAACATTTTATATAGACTTCACAACTACAATAGGCCATCTCTTTGGTATTTTAATTATACACCAATATAAAATAATTCTATTATCTTGTCTGTTATTAATTAATGAGATAACATGCTGTATACTCTTTTTAGGCTGTAACTCTTAAAAACAATAACCACTCTGGTTAAATTAATAAAAAACAGGATATATACAATCTGCAGGGCATACATAAGAACATAGTGAACAACCATCACATCTATTTTTATCAATAAATGCCTTTTTTTCGCTATTCATGCTTATTGCTTCGAACCCACTATCATTACAAGCAGTTAAACAAGTACTACATCCTGTGCACTGTTCTTCATTTACTTTATAGTAAATGTTACTGTTATATTTTAGGTTAGATGGTTCAACTAATTTATTATTAATAATACCAATAATTTCATCCACAGAATTATACCCCTTTTCTCTTAAATAATCAGAAAGACCACTGGTCAAAGAGTCAATAATTTGATAACCATTAAACATAACAGCAGTTGCTAATTGTAATATCGTGGCACCACACATAATAAAACTGACTGCATCTTCCCAACTAAATATACCACCCATTCCTGATACAGGAAGACCCACTTTTCTTACAAGCTCAACAACACACCTTTGGGCAATGGGTTTTATTGCTGGCCCTGATAGACCACCAAAAGCGGATAAACCATCTATAGAGGGCTCAGGCTCTTGTCTCTCTATATTAATACCAAGTAAGGATTTAACAGAATTTATAGCTGAAATTGCATCGGCCCCTGCTTGTTTTACCGCTTCACCAATAACAGTTATATCTGTAACATTGGAGGTTAACTTTGGCATAATAGGGATATCTGTTACTCCTTTAGCTTGTTTTATAATATTTGCTGCTAAAGAAGGGCTTTGACCGGCAGATAAAGAGCTTCCATTTTCAATATAATGCGGACAAGACAGATTTATTTCATACATATTTGGTTTAATTGCTGCTGTCTTTTCTAAAATATCTATCCAGTTACTTGAATTTATATCCCCCATAACACTTATAATGAGGCATTTTTCAGGAAATTCTAATCTTAACTTTTTAAGCTCAGGGATCCAGCTATCTAGCTTTTTAGTGCTCAATTGTTCAATATTCCCAAAAGAGGTTAATCTATCATTAATTTTATTAGCAAAAAATCTTGGCCTTAAGGTAGGTGAAGGAGAAGTGCTAATAGTTTTAATAACTGCACCTGCCCATCCTGCCTCAAATCCCCTTCGAATTAAGTGACAATTTGCAGTAGGTGGAGCTGACGCAAGAATAAAAGGATTTTCTAACCTAGTACCACAAAATAAAACAGAGAGGTCAATGCTATTTTTCATTTTACGCTTCAAACCTATCTATCATATTCTTTAGTCTCTCAAATTCTTTTTCTAGGTTGTTTATTGCATCAGTTACCTCTGCTACACTCCTTGAGGTCTCTTCAGACCCTGAGGAGATAACCTGTATATTGTCATTAGCTT
>JAXHVM010000140.1 GCA_034189185.1 Deferribacterota bacterium | reverse complement strand
GCTCCTTGTGCCCGAAGGTATTCCATTTATTGATGATAATGCCTTGAAAGTGTTAAGAGATTATAAATATGTTGATTTAGCTGTTTATATTATAAATAAGTTTTGGCCTGAGGTTGAAACCTCTGTATTAGCTAAAATTATAGAGAATAGCTATAGAAATTTTTATAATGATAGGATTGTTACTATTAAGGATTTAAGAGAATTTTTATTGGCTGAATTATATCATGGCCCAACATTTGCCTTTAAAGATTTGGCAATGCAATTTTTGGGCAACTTATTTGAATATTTAAATAAAAAAAGAAATATAAATATAAATATCATTGGTGCCACAAGCGGTGATACTGGTAGCTCTGCTATTTATAGTGTTAAAGGAAAGGCTAATATATCAATTTTTATACTATATCCCTATGAAAAGATAAGTAACATACAAGAACTGCAAATGACAAGACATTTGGAAGATAACATACACCCTATTGCTATTAAAGGAAATTTTGATGATTGTCAAAAAATCATAAAATCTTTATTTATGGAAAAAGCATTTAAAGAAAATTATAATTTAGTTGCTGTTAATTCGATCAACTGGGCAAGAATTGTAGCGCAAATTGTTTATTATTTTTATATATATTTTCAATTAACTGAAAATAATGATGAAAGAGTTAATTTTATTGTACCGACAGGAAATTTTGGCAATGTATTTGCAGGATTTATGGCAAAAAAAATGGGTTTACCAATTGATAAGCTCGTAATTGCAACCAATGAAAATGACATATTAAATGGGTTTGTGAATAATGGGCATTATAGTGTTAAAAAAGCTAAAAAAACCTATAGCCCCTCTATGGATATAACTGTTGCAAGTAATTTTGAGAGATATTTATACTATCTATATGAAGGTGATGTGTCTTTAGTTAATTCGCAAATGGAGAATCTTAAAAACTCTGGCAGTATTATTGTTAGCCATGAAATGCTCCGAAAGGTAAAAGAAGATTTTTTGTCTGCCTCTACAACTAATAGTGAGATATTAAATACTATTAAAAAAGTGCATAAAGAAT
This sequence comes from Deferribacterota bacterium, assembly GCA_034189185.1. Taxonomy (NCBI): domain Bacteria; kingdom Pseudomonadati; phylum Deferribacterota; species Deferribacterota bacterium. The sequence goes on along the minus strand of JAXHVM010000140.1, from coordinate 3,854 downwards.
ATAGGGAAATAGTTGACCCGCACACATCATGTGCTATTAATGCATACTATAAATTAAATGATAAATTGAAGGGTAAAACAATTTGTCTAGCAACGGCACATCCAGCTAAATTTCCAGAGGTCGTAAAAAAGGCTTTAGATATTGATATAGATTTACCAAGGGAAATAACAATATTATATAAAAAGAAAAAAAAGTCGATATTATTAGAAAATTCTGTAAAAAGTGTAAAAGATTATATCTTTAATCAAATAAGAAAATAGATGGATATAGAGGAGTTCGATTTTCATTTGCCAAAGCACCTTATTGCTAAATGGCCTGCAACAGAGAGAAGTAGTGCAAAATTAATTGTTTTAGACAGATTAAATAAGAACTACACACAAGATATCTTTGCAAATATTACAAGATATATATCAGATGATTATTTCTTAGTATTAAATAATACAAAAGTTAATAAAGCGAGATTATATACCCGTAAAGATACAGGGGGAAAAGTAGAAATATTATTATTAAATAAGATTAATAATTATGAATACTATTGTCTAACAAAGGGCAAAATTAGTGATAAACAAAGAGTCTATATTGATAAATACCAGTGTGATATTATTAAGATATACGGAAAAAAAGAAAGAAAGATAATCTTTTATGATATAACTGGTAGCAAGATTATGGAGCTTTATGGAGAAGTTCCAATTCCCCCTTATTTAAAAAGAGAGGCTAATGACATTGATAAGAAATACTATCAAACTGTCTATTCAAAGGTGCTTGGCTCGGTTGCCGCTCCTACAGCAGGACTACATTTTGACGAGTCAACGTTATATAGCTTAAAACTGAAAGGTGTTGAAATACTTGAAATAACATTAGATGTTTCTTATGGAACCTTTAAACCTATTGATAAAAAAGATATTAATGAACATGAAATGCATAGCGAAAACTACTATATTAAAAAAGATGTGATGGATAGAATAAACTATTTAAAGAAAGAAGGAAAAAAACTTGTAGCTGTTGGGACAACAGTAGTTAGAGCCTTAGAAGATGCATCAAATGATGAAGGCTTAGTTGAAAAATGGGGCAATGATGAAACAGATCTATTTATTAAACCAGGTTATAAGTTTAAGATTGTAGATGCAATGATAACAAATTTTCATTTACCAAAATCTTCACTGTTTATTTTGGTTTCAGCCTTTACTGGAACAAATTTATTAAAAGAGACCTATAACTATGCAATTGAAAATAATTTTAGGTTTTATAGCTATGGCGATGGAATGCTTATAAAATGAGTAATCCTTATTTTGAATTAATTAGTAAAGATAAGAAAACAAACGCAAGATGTGGACAGCTTTTTTTAAACCACGGTGTAGTTAATACGCCCATATTTATGCCTGTTGGAACATATGGGTGTGTTAAGACTTTAACCCCTAGTGAATTGAAGGAGTTAGGTGCTGAGATTATACTATGCAATGCTTATCATCTCTTTTTAAGGCCAGGTGTTGACATAATTAAGAAGTATGGGTCATTACACCAGTTTATTTCATGGGATAGGCCAATATTGACTGACAGTGGCGGTTTCCAGGTATATAGCTTGTCTGAGCTTAGAAAGATTGATGAAGAAGGGGTGAGCTTTAGGTCTCATTTAGATGGTTCTTTAATATATTTAACGCCTGAGAAGTGCATAGAAATACAGGAAGGCTTAGGGGTAGATATTATGATGGCCTTTGATGAGTGCCCTTATAGTTTAGCTGACAAATCATATATAGAAAGCTCTATAAAGCTAACAAGTAAATGGGCAAGTAGGTCAATAAATGCTAGAATAGATAAGAACAAGAAATTATTTGGTATTGTTCAAGGTGGTATATATAAAGATCTTAGAAAAAAATCAGCAAAGGATATAATAAATATGGGTTTTGATGGTTTTGCTATTGGGGGCTTAAGTGTAGGCGAGGAGAAAAAAAATATGTATGAAATAGCTGAATATACAGCTAGTTTATTGCCGGTAGAGAAGCCTAGATATATTATGGGGGTTGGTACACCTGAGGATCTACTCTGGGGGATTTCCTTTGGGATTGATATGTTTGATTGTGTAATGCCTACAAGAAACGCAAGAAATGGCCTATTGTTTACTTCAAATGGTAGAATTCATGTAAAGAAACAAAAATATATCTACTCTGATAAACCCATTGATTCTAACTGTGATTGCTATACTTGTAAAAACTTTTCATTAGGTTATCTTAGGCATTTATATAAAATAAAGGAGATGCTTGCCTACAGGCTAAATACAATACATAATCTTTATTTTTATATTTCTCTTGTAAAAAAAGCAAAAAATGCTATAAATAGCGGTAATTATGAGAATTTTTTTAAAAACTCATTGGATAAAATTTTAGAGGAGGACTGATATGTTTGAATCAATAGCTTTTGCGCAGGAAGCAACAAAGGGTGGAAGTCCATGGACGGCTTTTTTGCCCCTTATAATAATATTTTTGATATTTTATTTTTTATTGATTATGCCTCAACAGAAGAGAAATAAAAAACACAAACAGATGATTGAGTCTTTAAAGGTTGGTGATGAGATTATAACTACTTCTGGTATATATGGCAGAATTGACAGTGTAGTTGACCAAAATACTTTTATAGTTGAAATAGCAAAGGGTGTTAAGGTAAAAATGAACAAGAACGCTGTGGCTGGTTTAACAAAGCAGACTTAATAGATAGTAATGAAAACTATTTATAGATATGTAATAATTGCAATTGTCTTGTTAGGTGCAATCTATTATTTGCTTCCACAAAATAATAATATCAATCTCGGTTTAGATTTAAAAGGCGGTATGCACGTTATTTTGGGAGTACAGGTTAATAAGGCTGTCGAAGCCAAGTTAAATAGTATTGTATCTCAATTAAAAAGAGATTTATTAGATAAGTCCGTTGATTATGCATATATCAGAAAGGTGGGCAATAAAATTGAAATTGCATTAAAAATAGATAGTAGCGAATTAGTTAAAGGTATTATAGATAAAAATTATCCCTATTTTGAGATATCTTCATGGCAAGAATCTGATAAGAAGCTCACCCTTGTTTTATCAGAAAATGAAGCTGAAAGGATAAAAAACTATGCAGTAGATCAAGCCCTACAAGTGGTAAGAAATAGAGTAGATGAGTTTGGTGTAACAGAACCTGTTATTCAAAAGCAGGGCCAATATCAAATATTAGTACAACTACCGGGTGTTACTGACCCCAAAAGAGCTCTAGAATTGATAGGAAAAACTGCACAATTAGAGTTCTATTTAGTGGATGAAGATATTGATATGAGGAATGTCCTATCTGGAAATATTCCACCCGATGATATTGTGCTTTATCAAAAGCTATATGATGATAAGGGGCGTGAAATAAATAAAATACCCTATCCATTAAAAAGACCCCCGGTGCTAACAGGTGAGTATCTTTCAGATGCAGAAGTTAGAATTTCGCCTCAATATAATCAGCCCTATGTGATGATACGCTTTGATGCAGTTGGATCTAAGCTTTTTGAAGAAATTACATCAAATAATGTGGGTAAAAAACTAGCAATTGTCTTAGACAATCAGGTATATTCTGCCCCAGTTATAAGAGAGCCTATAGCTGGTGGAATAGCGCAGATTACAGGAGACTTTACAATGCAAGAGGCTAGAGATCTGGCAGTTGTATTAAGAGCAGGGAGCCTGCCGGCACCTGTTGAAATTTTAGAAAATAGAACAGTTGGACCATCTTTAGGGAGGGATTCAATTGAAAGCGGTATAAAAGCTGCAATAATAGCCTTAATAATGGTTATAGCATTTCTTGCATATTACTATAAACTGGCTGGTATATTTGCTAATATAGCA
>JAXHVM010000139.1 GCA_034189185.1 Deferribacterota bacterium | reverse complement strand
GTTTACTTCCTTCAATAAAAAAATAATATTATCTTTTTCATTATTATCTAAAACAACATTGATATTCATCTTTTTTAATTCTTCTTTCATCAGTGTTGATAAACAGCCCATAACAACTATTTTTCTATCAGCAAAATACCTAAGTAAATGCCTAATATAGCTCATACATTTTCTTGAGGCATTACTTGTTACAGCACAGGTATTAACTAATATAATATCTGCATCCTCTATTTTATCTTGAAAATCTACATAATAAGATAGTTTCTCAATAATTTCATTGGACTCCGCCAAATTAACTTTACACCCAAAGTTTTTTAAATAACCTTTTTTTCTTTCAAAATACATTATTATTTTACAAAATTCTTATTTATATAATTATTTACTTTATTTTTAACTATCATATAATTTAAATATACTATGGATAATATTATGAATAGAGATTTATTCAAGATCTTAGCCTTTATTTTTATCTTTTTACTATTAGTTCTTATAATATTTCACAATAACAAGTGGTTTTCTAAAAATATCTTTGGAGTATTATCCGAAATAAACACTAGTAATTATTTTAAAAAAACATCAAAAAATAGCGGTGTCTTCTATGCTTATTCTTCTAATATTACAAAGATTAATGGGAAGCCTGCTGTCACATTGAAAAACCTAACAGCGCCTAGTAAGGATTCAGATGGATATTTTACTTTGGATATAACCTTTTTATTAAGCGATAGTAAATATGTAGAAATCTTTAATAAACATATTGATAATATTGCAGCAATTATTAAAGAAGCGTTGAACAATTTTAAATACAGCTATATATCTGACGATAAGGGAAAAGAATATTTCAAAAAACATTTAAAAAAGAAAATAAATAATTGGCTTAAAAATAATTATAATATAGAAAGCCCCAATATAGTAGAAAAAATATATTTAGAATCAATTATATATAGCTAATTAATGACTACATCGCTTGCAAAGATAAAAGATAATTATTGGTGTCAGTGGCAAGAATTAAAAAACAACATTCTTAAAGAAAAACCTTTAGATATTCTAAATAAGCTAACAAAACTTACTGATGATACATTAAAGGAATTAATAGAGCAATGCAATCTAAATATAGAAAACCTTGTTTTTATTGCTCTTGGTGGATATGCAAGAAAACAACTATTTCCCTATTCGGATATTGATCTATTAATTCTTCACAAAGAACCTCTTACAAGAGGGCAGGAAAACGCAATAAGAAACTTGATTACGAGTATTTGGGATATTAACATAATAGCAAGTTTACAATTAAAGAATTTGAACGAAATAATAACAGAAGCCTCTAAAGACGAGATATTCAAAACATCCTTGTTAGATAATCGTTTTTTGATTGGTAGTAGTGCATTATATGATAATTTTTTAGCTATATTAGATAAACATATATTTGGCAGGAATAGAATAGATTATTTAATCTTCAAAATCGAAAATGTTAGAAAACGTTCACAGACAAAGAATAACACACTTTACTTATTAGAGCCAAATTTAAAGGAATCCTCCGGAGGATTAAGAGACATAAACACCGTTTATTGGATATGTAAACTAATATTTAACTCTACCAATCTTTCAATCCTACTCTTTAAAAATATCTTAGAAGATACAGATTTGTTAGACTTTCACAAATCTATGGAGTTTATTTTTAAAATAAGAATTGCCTTACACTACTTTCATAAAAGAAAGTATGATATCCTAAATATGCATGCACAGAAATATATAGCAAATCAATTTGGTTACAAAGATAGTGATACCTCCTTAGCTGTAGAATATTTTATGAAAGATTACTATAAAGCTGCCTATAATATTCAAATAACTGTTAATAAATTAATTAATATAACCTTAGATAATTTAATATATTCAGATAACAAAAGTAGATATTCTTATAGATATATAGGTATGGGTTTTTACAAATATGATAAATATATTACATTTGGTAATACCTCAATCTCTGATAAAAACAAGAAAAATTTAATTCTTATATTCTATCTTGCAGCAGCATTTAATCTTAAAATTGCGCCAACTGCAAAGGAAGTTATTAAAAAAGATACAAATATTATAGATGGTGAATTTATAAAAAATAATAAATATTTGTTCTTAAAAATCATATCTTTTTTCCCAAAAGCGGCAGATATAGTTAATGAAATGCTTGAAACTAATATCTTATTTAAATTTATACCACAATTTAAAAATATAGTGTGCAAAACTCAATTTGACTATTATCACCATTACACAGTTGATGCCCATACAATACTTGCATTAAAGATGATAGATGATCTTATAAAAATACATAACAGCAAAAATGAAATCTTCATAAATGCATTTAAAGAACTTAAAAGAAAGGATATTTTAGCGTTATCTATTTTATTACATGATATAGGTAAAGGCCAAGGCAAAAATCATAGCCAAATTGGCGCTAAACTTGCATATGATATCTGTAATTATATAGGATTAAACTCCCAAGATACTTCAGAAGTTGCTACATTAGTTGAAAACCATCTCCTTATGAACCATATAGCCCAAAGAAGAGATATTAACGATATTGACATCTTAAGATATTTTACAAATAAAGTTGATAATCTTGAAAGATTAAATACTCTTTTTCTTCTTACTTATGCAGACATTAATGCAGTAGGTGGCCAAGTTTATACAGACTGGGTAAACACCCTTATTGTTAACTTCTATAGAAAAGCAAGAAAAGCAATCCTAAATAAAGAGCACGTTTTTAATATAGATGAGGTTGTTAAAGCTAAAAGTAAAGCTATCTATCTATACTTTAATGAAAGCAAAAAATATTTAAATATATTAAATCAAATGGATAAAGAATATATTTACACAACTATTACAAAAGATATCATCACCCACATAAAATTATTAAATAAAGTAACCAGCTATAATCCTTTAGAAATCTTGGTTAAGAAAAAAGATGAGACAAATAGTCTTCAATTTATAATCTGCACTTTTGATTATCTGGGTTTATTGAAAAATATTACTGCAGCTTTTACAGCTTTCAATCTTAATATTTTAAGAGCTGAGGCAAACACTCTTGCAAATGGTTTAACAATAGATACATTTGAGGTTATAAAACAGAATGTCTCTACTGATGAATTGCTACTATCTGTTAAAGAAATTAAAGATTTGCTATATAGGGTAATAACAAATAAAATAGATCCAAATAATATAATTAAAGAAACAAGTATAGGTAAATTTGAAAAAATTCGTCCAACACAAATTAAAAATAAGGTCGAATTTGACAATATTATATCAAATAATTACACTATTATTGACGTTTTTGCATCTGATAAAATGGGTTTGCTTTACCATATACTGGCAAAATTCGAAAAGTTAAAATTAAATGTTCAACAGGCAAAAATTTCAACTGAGGCTGATAGAGTAATAGATTCCTTCTATGTTACAGATAACTTTGGTAAGAAGATTAAAGATCTAAACAAATTAAATGAAATTAAAGAAGCACTCTATGAGGTTATAAATGATTAAAGAATATAAATTTACAATAAACAAAAAAAACATTAGCGTTAAATGCAACATTGGATCAAATTTATTAAACATACTAAAAAATGAACTAAAAATAAATTCCATAAGATATGGATGTGGCAAAGGTTTGTGTGGTGCTTGCTCAATTCTTGTTGGTGGCAAAGTATTTAGAAGCTGCCAACTTACAGTTGACGATGTAATAAATAAAGACATTACAACTCTAGAGGGTTTAACATACAAAGGTAAAAAACACCCACTAATTACCTTTTTTGAAAAAGAACAAGCCTTCCAATGTGGCTATTGTACAAACGGAATGATTATTACAGCTGCCTCACTATTAAATGAAAATATTAATCCTACAAGAAAAGATATTATTAATCACATGAACAATAACATATGTAGGTGTGGTACACATGGCAGAATAATAGATGCAATAATAAAAGCTTCAAATTATATGAGGAAAAAAAATGATAAGTAGAAGGGAATTTTTAAAAGCTTCAGCGCTAGTTACAATTTATTTTACAATACCTATTAAATTAAATAGTGATGATTTAGAATCATTTTCCAATAGATTTTTTAGCTTAAATAAAAATAGACATATAAAAGCCTGGCTAGAACTATTGGATAACGGAAAATTTCTAATCAAAACTGGAAAGGTAGAATTAGGTCAAGGCATAAAAACAGCTCTAACGCAAATAGCTGCAGAAGAATTGAGTATAGATCTAGATGATATAGATATAATTTCAGGTATTACTGATAAAACACCTGATGAAATGTACACAGCGGGCAGTTTCTCGATAGAACACAGTGGCACTGCAATTAAATATGCTTGTGCAACCCTCAATAATATTCTTCTAAAAAAAGCAGAGGAAAAGCTCTCAATTCCTAAAGATATGCTTATGATAAAAAATAATTTTATCTATGTTAAAAATACAAAGGAGAAAAAAATACCTATTAAGGATTTAATTACCAAAGCCCCTGAAATATATCAATCAAAAATTAGTAGAAACCTAAAGACAAAAGAACCACATACATACAAACTTATAGGGAAACCAGTTAAAAGGCTTGAGAGTGAAAAGATAGTTACAGGCGATAAATATTTTATACATGATATATGCCCAAAAGATTTTACACATGCAAAGATAGTTAGGCCTTCCTTTTACTTTAAAGATATAGATGAGGAAAAATATAAAGAAATTACAAATAAACTAAATAAAAATATAAAAGTGATAAGGGATGGTCTCTTTCTAGCAGTTCTATCAAACAGCGAAGAAGAGGCAAAAGAAGCTACTGAGAAACTTAGAGTGGTATTTATTAGAAAAGAAAATAACTACAACAATAGAAATATCTATGAATTTTTAAAAAAGACAGAACCAGTTAAAGAA
>JAXHVM010000138.1 GCA_034189185.1 Deferribacterota bacterium | reverse complement strand
GGTGTTGTAACAAATGGTATTTATGATATGTGGTGGCATGGTGGGCTAAGGCCTGCTCCATATTACCACAATCAAATTGGTATATTAACAGAGGCTGCAAGAGTGAATATAGCGTCACCTGTATTTATAGATTTTGATGAACTTATTGGAAGGAGAGGTATTCCCTCCACACAAGAAAGATATATAAATTTTACAGATGTATGGGAAGGTGGAGAATGGCATTCAAGAGATATTGCAAAATATGAAGAAGAGACACTTAGATCGATTATTGAGGTAAGTGTAAAATATAGAAAGGATTTTATAAATAGGTTTTATGATAGGAATGTAGATGCCATTGAAAAAGGGCAAACTGAGCCTCCTTATGGTTATATATTTAATATTGATAGAAATGATAGAAGTAAGCTTCTTTGGTTAATGGAGGTATTAAACTTTCAAGGTATTGAGCTATATATTACAAAAGATACCATAAATATAGGTGATGATATATTTCCAGCTAATTCATTTATAGTACTTTCTTCTCAACCTCAAAGACCCAATGTTTTAGCTCTTTTAAGCAAGCAAGAGTATCCCCCAAGATTTGTTTACCCCGATGGGCCTCCTGAGCCCCCATATGATATTGTCTCATGGAATCTTATACAACAAATGAGCTTAGAAGCAAAACAATTAGGGCAGCCTTTACCTGAGTATATTGAAGAAAACTTAATTAAAATTAAACCTTCATCAAATTTAAATTTATTACTTAATAATAAGGATAATCTTAAAAATAGACGTATAAACTTTTTAAATAAACTTAATGATAATGGTATAGATTTAACTGGCAAAGTTGTTGGTCATGCTAGTGAAGGTGGAGGTTATATTTTTTCACCAGCAAATGACAATTACGCGGTGGTTATTAATAGACTAAGAGAAAAGGGGTATAATGATATATATTTTACAGCTTATAGGGTTAGGTATGAAGATAAAGTTTTTCCTGTTAATACTTGTGTTGTTTCATATAGTAAAGAATTGCATAATAATTTAGAAAGTCTTGCAAAGGAACTTTCAATTAACTTCTATGCTATTAGTGGTATTGATCAGCTTACATTGAAAAAGGCTAGCAAAAAAAAGGTTGCTTTATATGAAAGTTATAATGAGAATTACCCAACGGGATGGCTCCAATTTGTGTTAGATGCTTTTGAGTTTAAATACAGCATTGTACATAATAAAGATATAAAAGAGGGTAATTTAAATAGCAAATATGATTTAATTCTTTTTGGCAGCGAATCTTATGAAGATATAATGAATGGTAGAGATGCTGATAGGTATTTAGATGAGTACGCAGGTGGCATCGGTAAAGAGGGCCTAAATAATGTAAAAGATTTTTTAATAAATGGTGGAAAACTCTTACTAATTGATGAAGCAAGTGATTTAGCTATTAAAGGTTTAAAAGTGCCCGTAAAAAATATCCTTGACAATGTAAGTGAGAGTGAGTTTTATTGTCCAGGTTCTATTTTAAATATGCACATAGAAGATCTAAATAATAATTTATTTGCTGGTTATAGCAATGAGAATATATTTGCTTATTTCAAGTTTAGCCCTACCTTTGAATTATTAGATGATAAAAATATAGATGTTTTAGCTACTTGGCCACAAAATCCTGATGATATTTTAGCTTCTGGTTGGATCTTAGGTGAGGATTTGATAAGTGGGAAGTCAGCTATCTTAGATGTTAAGTATGGAGAAGGTGATATTATAATGACTGCTTTTGATGCAGTTCATAGAGGTCAACCACATGTAACATTTAAATTACTCTTTAACGCTATTCTAAATAAAATTAAGTAGCCTATGATGGAGATTGCGTGATCTGCTGAACTATTTATTGACAACAGTGATTAATGCAAATTTATTAGATCAAAATTAGTATTCAGTTTTTTAGTATTTTTAACGCATAAAACCAACCCAAATATATATGCTTGGAATAATCTTTTTTACATAAATACCCCTTTATACTTTAATTTATTTTGGCTAAATATGTTATTTAATTTTTTATAAAGCAAAAAATATTGAATATTTCTAAATAATATTTTCAAACCTACATTTGGTATTTATAAAAAATGCATGATCCTTGTGTTAATAGTTTTATTATTATTTGTATTATCTATTTTGTATAAGAAAAACTAGCCTTTTTAAGGCCATTAATAATATATTTATTACCATAAATGTATCTCAGATTAATGTATCTTTAAAATTTTTTGTGAACATTTATGCTTAGTATATTTAAAAACAATAAAACTATAAACAACCCAACATCTCTTAGTGTGCTCATTTAAATAATCCCTACATTAATCTCTTCTTAATAAAATTCTACTATCAACAGCTATGCAGCCCTTGCCTTTTGAAAATACCATTAATGGATTAATATCAATCTCACTGATATAACTTATGTCACATAACATTTGGGATAGCTTCATAATTGTATCAACAATAGCATCAATATCTGAAGGCAATATGTCTCTAAATCCTTTTAATAATTTATAACACTTAGTGCTCTTTATCATTTCCATAGCATCGAATTTTCTAAGAGGGGCTAATTTAAACGATACATCTTTAAACAATTCGACATATGTTCCTCCTAGGCCAAACATTAAATAAGGTCCTAATGCATTATCTTTACCACCACCAACAATTACTTCTATACCTTTCCCTACCATTTTTTGAACATAAATGCCTTCTATTATAATATCCTCTTTAAATTTTTTAGCATTGTTAATGATTTCATCAAAAGCAGTCAAGGCTTCGTTCTCATTTTTTATACCAATTTTTACACATCCTGCGTCAACTTTATGTACAATATCTTTAGAAATAATTTTCATAACGCACGGATAACCAATTGTATTTTTTATTTTGACCACATCATCTTTTTTCACTGCAACTAACGCTGGAGCTACTGGCACATTATAATATTTTAATAGTTCATCAGCCTTCTCTTGCGTTAGAAACACACACCTTTCTTTACCTAAATGTTTATTAATCAATGTATTGCATTCTTTTTCATTGACGCTTATTTTTAAGATTGTTGTATCTTGCTTGTTTGCTAAATCTTTAAATTTAACCATTTTTGAAACTGATAATGCTGCTTCTTCGGGATAAGCAAAATTATATATATTATTATGTTTTAAATATTCAACAGCTTCATTTACAATGGAATTGCCCATAAAAGAGGTTAATATTGTTTTGCTATGTTTTTTATAAACATCTGGCAAGATTTTTGCGATTTCTAAGGGTTTTGTCATAAATTGAGGTGTTAATAGAATATGCACGCCATCAACTTGATCATCCTGCAAAAGAATTTCTAAACTTTTTTTATAACGTTCAGCAGTTGCATCACCGAGAATATCTATCGGGTTTTTTAAGCTTGCTTCAGCGGGTAGCGAATATTTTAACTTGTTTAAAGAAGACTCACTTAATTCTGCCATTTTTATTCCATTCTCAACAAAGGCATCAGTACTAATAATTCCAGGGCCCCCTGCATTTGTTAATATAACAAACCTGTTATTTATAGGCACATTTGTGTTAACAAATAGTTTTGCAACATTAAACATATCCTTAACTTTATCTACTCTTATAATACGCGCCTGTTCAAAAAGTGCTTTATATAGATTATCAGAACCTGCAAGTGACCCAGTATGAGAAGAAACAGCTCTTGCAGCTTCTTTTGATCTTCCAGCTTTCAAAACCAAAATTGGTTTATGTTTATTCCACACTATGTCATTACATACGTTAATAAACTCATCTCGTCTTTTAACATCTTCTAAATACATTATAATTATTTTTGTAGCATCGTCGTCTTTTAAATAGTTAAGCAAATCAACCTCATCAACATCTGATTTGTTACCATAACTGACAAATTTTGAAAAACCTAATTTCTCTTGTGTTGCATAGTCCAAAACTGCTGTACAAAGAGCTCCTGACTGAGAGAGAAAGGCAATCTCACCATTTTCTGGCATAGCATTACCAAAGGTTGCATTTAATTTCACATGTTCATCTGTATTTATAACACCTAAGCAATTTGGCCCCATTAACCTTACATCATTTTCTTTTATTAACTTTTTTATTTTGTTTTCTAACTTTTTCCCTTCATCACCTATTTCCTTGAAGCCTGCTGTTATAACAACTATAGCTTTCACCTTCTTTTCTATAACCTCTTTAACGGATGTTAAAACATAGGTTGCTGGAATTGCAATAACTGCCAAATCGACATCGTTCTCAATTAAATTTATAGATTTATAAGCCTTTAACCCTTGAACAAAATCCTTGTTTACATTAACAGGATAAACAGAACCCTTAAAACCTGACTGCAAGATGTTATGAAGAACAGCATAACCAACACTATCTTCTTTCTCACTTGCTCCAATCACAGCTACTGATTTAGGATTAAAAAACGCCTCTAATGAATTAGCAACAAAGCGGTTTTTTACTTCAAACATTTTTACCTCCAAAAACACTAAAACAAATTAATAATTTAATTTATATAGTTTTCTTGTTTTAATGTAAACGATAAATTATAATAATAATAAATAGGAGGTAAATATATGAATAACATTACAAGAAGATATTTTTTACAGTTATCAGCAGGACTTGCAAGTACATTATATATCTCTCCCTTCAATATCTTAAAAGCTTCTGAAACAAAGAAAAACAAAATATTAATCTCAAGAACATTAGGTAAAACAGATTGGGAGGTTAAACAACTTAGCTTAGGCGGTCAAGCATCCTTACAATGGACAAGGCAAGGCATTGATCCCGTTGAGATAATTTTAAAAGCAATAAATAGTGGCATTAATTATTTAGATACATCAAATGTTTATGGTCCTAGTCAACAAAATTTCGGGAAGGCTTTTAAACAATTAAATTTAATACCTGGTACAAC
>JAXHVM010000137.1 GCA_034189185.1 Deferribacterota bacterium | reverse complement strand
AAAAGGCCATACTGCCCAGAAAGGAACTATTGTAATAAAAGAGTTGTTTTCAAATACAACTAAATCCTTAACTTCCTTTTCATATTTAGCTATATCACAAATTAAACAACTATTATTATCTTTTAAATATCTTTCTTTGTTATATATCTCTTTTCTTATTTCATCCGGTATTGTCTCAACAGCCCATATTTGGCCATGTGGGTGTGGATTACTATTGCCGACACCACCTCTGTTTTCAAAGATCTGTATATAATTTATAAAATTATAACTATATAATTCATTAATTTGTTCAATCCATTTCTCAATTACTTTTTCAATACTAGCATTGTCTAAATCTGAAAAGGTTTTATTGTGTTCATGACTATAGCATATAACCCTACATATGCCTCTTTCTGTTTTTGCTCTTCTATATATAGGCTTATCAATACTTGTATGTTCTACATTGGGTATTAATGCAGGATAGTCATTGTCAAAAATGAATATACCTTTATAATCAGGGTTAAATATACCATTTGCCCTTACGTTACCAGGACACATATAACAATTTTTATCGTAAGAGGGGAGCGAGGCTTTAGATGTTGTTTTATCTTTTTCAGCCTGCCATGGTCTTTTAAGCCTCCCAGGTGATACTAAAATCCACTCGCCAGATAGTGGATTATATCTTATATGTGTATCACTAAAGTTAAACTCATTCATTGGTTAAGCTCCTTACTGTTAGGCCTTGTACTGGCCTAACAACTTTAGTCCATAATGGCTTATTTATCTCAAAATTAAAGATATGATTTTGCAACTCATTAATAAGTTCACTAGATTTATTTTTTTTAACAATATTTATAGTGCAACCACCAAATCCTCCACCAGTCATCCTAGCTCCAATTAAGTGTTTTGATTTGTAAGCGTTTTCAACAAGTGTATCTAATTCATAACACGAAACCTCATAATTGTACTTCAAACTTAGATGTGATTCTAGAAGTAATTTTGAAAAATCTTTCTTTTTATTATGCTCGAAAGCAGATTTTAGTTTTAATACTCTTTCATTTTCAGTTAGAACATGTTGGATACGTCTAAAGAGTTTGCTATCTAGTTGTGTAAGCACCTTGCCTATATTAATTAAAGAAATATCCCTAAAGGATTCAATGTTAGGTTCAACTTTTTTAACTATGTCAATAATTTTGTTACATTCTTTCTGCCTTTTGTTGTATTCTGAATCTGCAAGTTCGTGTTTAACCCCACTATCAATAAGAACAAATTCTATGTTATCGGGGATTTTTACAAAGTTTATATTATTATCTAAACAATCTATTAATAGTGCATTATTCTCTTTCCCAAACAATATTGACAATTGGTCCATTAAACCGCATTTAACTCCACCATATATATGCTCAGCATTTTGCAATATTTGTGCAAACTCTAATTGTTTTAGATATATACCATTTATTTTAGCTATAGCTGCACCAATTGCTGCCATTGAGGCTGCTGAACTACTCAGGCCTTTGCCAACTGGAAGATCTCCATCAATGACAATATTGGCTCCCTTAGTATTTGTTTTGTTTTTTAATATGTCTCTTATTATCCCTTCGGCTCGTGATGACCAATTTGTGCTTATTTTCATAGGCTCAGATAATCTAAAAGTAAATGTCTCATTATAGTTTGCTGAATATATATTAAATATTGGCTCATTATTTATAGTAGCTAAAACATCTACATATAATGAAACTGCAAAGGGCAAGACAAAACCTTTATGATAGTCTGTATGTTCACCTATTAGATTAACCCTACCTGGAGAGCTAGCGTAGATATAATTATTTTTTTTGCTAAAAATTTGATTAAATTTCTCTATAAGCTTATCAATTTTATTACTAATCTTGTTTACCTTTTATTTGTTTATTTAGCTTAACATGCCATTTCCAGGCAGTTCTAATTATAGTTTCTATATCGCTATATTGCGGCCTATACCCTAAGATATTTTTCGCTTTTTTATTTGTTGCAACAAGTATATCAGGATCACCTTCTCTCCTGTCACCTATTTTAAAAGGAATTTTTTTATTTATAACTTTTTGGGCAATTTCTATGATCTCTTTTACTGAATAACCTTTTTCAGATCCTATATTAAATGCCCCTGAATTCTTTTTTCTTGTCCACTCTAAGGCTTTTATATGACAATCTGCTAGATCTAAAACATGAATATAATCTCTAATGCAAGACCCATCTTCTGTATCATAATCATCACCATATACTACAAACTCTTTTCTTTTTCCTAAAGCAACATCTAATAGGATAGGTATAATATGTGTTTCAGGTTCATGCCATTCTCCAATTTCACTGGATAAATCAGCCCCTGCTACATTAAAGTATCTAAGAGAGGTGTAGTTTAAATTATAGCTAGTTCTGTAATCAGCTAAAATATTTTCTACCATTAATTTAGATTTTCCATAGGGATTTATTGGGTTTTTTGGGTGTTTTTCATCAATTGGTGTATATTGTGGATTGCCATAGATTGCACAAGTTGATGAAAATATTAGGTTGTTTATTTTATATGTAATTAACTTTTCAAGTAAATTAATAGTATTTACTACGTTATTTATATAGTATTTTGAAGGATTTTGAACGGATTCACCTACATATGCAAAGGCAGCAAAATGCATAACTGACTCAATTTTATAGTTTTTAAAGATTAAATCTAGCAAGTATTTATCTGAGGTATCACCTAATATGAAATCTGTGTTTTTTACAAACTCTCTATGACCAAAAGAGAGATTATCTAAAACAATAGTTTTATAACCCATTTCTAATAAAAGTTTGTTAACGTGGGAGCCAATATAGCCAGCACCACCAGTAATTAATATCCTTCCACACATCGATGACATAATTTAACTATTAATAAAATAGAGTAATAAAATAAAGCTCTACTTTACTATTTATCAAAATTCAATATAATAGTTACTTTAAATAATTTTAATTTTTTGTCAAAGGAATATATGAAAGGAATTTATGATTGAAATAATAATTTTTGACATGGATGGAACTTTGCTTGATAGTAAAACAGATATTACAAAATCTATTAATTTTGTTAGAGAAAAAAAAGGACTCCCTCCGTTGACAGAGGACTATGTATTAGAGGCAATTAATGGACCGATACAAGAGTTATCAATGAAATTCTATAATACACCTCAATATGAGAAAAGTGATAGAATATTATTTGAAGAACATTATATGCAGCAGTGCACTAAAAATGTAAAAGTCTATGATGGTGTTGTAGAGCTTTTAAATTTCTGCAAAGAAAAAAATATAAAATTGTCAGTTGCTACAAATGCTCCAACAAAGTTTGCTATTAGAATGCTAGAGGCTGCAAAAATTTTAAATTATTTTGATTATGTAAAAGGATATGATAATGATATACCGCCGAAACCAAATCCTGATGTTATTTTATATCTAATTGAAAAATTTAGAAAAAATAATCCATTATTAATTGGCGATAGTGAGATAGATTATTTAACTGCAAAAAATGCATGTATTAATTATATCTTAGCTTGTTGGGGGTTTGGTATAAAGAATCTGAGTATGAATAAGGATTTTGTAAAAAGATGTAAAAAAGTCTTTACACCGGGAGAAATAATCAAATATATTATATAAGTAATTTTATGAAAAAGATATTTATATTAATTTTAATAATACTTTCTTTTAGCATATTTGTGAAGGCCCAAGAAAAGCCTAAATATGTGTATTTTGGTAACTATGATGATATGTTTTATTGTTTAGATGCTGAAAATGGCGAAAAGATATGGAGCTTTGAAACCGATTTTTTAAATGAGTCATCACCAACAATATATAATAATGTTGTTTACTTTGCATCAGATGATGGCTATATATATGCACTTGATGCCTATAATGGTGATTTGATATGGAAAAAATGGATAGGGGAGGGAACAAACTATTCTTCACCAAAAATAGTAGGTAATATATTATATATAGGAAGTTATCGTAATAAATTTTATGCATTAAACCCTAATGATGGAAGTGAAATATGGTCTTTTAATGCCAATGATAGTATATTTTCAGATCCTTTGGTTCTAGAGGAAAATAATATAGTTTATTTTGGAAGTCTTGATCATAACGTGTATGCGTTAGATTCACAGACAGGTGAGTTAATATGGAAAAAAGAATTAGAAGAATTAATCAAAACAGATTTAGCTTACTATAATGGTAAGATTATTGCATATGACAATGAGGAAACATTATATGCGCTTGATGCAAATAATGGGGAAATAATTTGGTCTAATGAGATAAACGATGAATATTCTAACTCATCACCAGTAGTTTATGAGGGCAATATTTTTGTGGGCACAACAGAGGAAGAATTATATAATGTCAATGCTGAAACTGGTGAAGTTAACTGGGTATTTTATGCAGATGCCGATATTCATTCTACACCTTATATTTATGATGGAAAGGTTTATTTTGGTTGTGATGATGAGGATATCTATGCAGTTGATATAGAGACAAAAGAGAAGGTATGGGAGACTGAAACAGATGGTAGGGTATATGCATCTCCAATTGTAGTAGATGGCAGGGTATATATAGGTAACAGTGACGATATATTTTATTGTTTAGATGCTGAGACAGGTGATAGAATATGGCGTTTTGAGACAGATGGCAAGATAGCAGTTAGAGCAACAATTTTATTCCAATAGATCTTTTAGTTTAAGAGAATATGGGTTTCTTATAAATTTTATATACCTTTCATTAGACATATCAATAATAGTAGAACTTTTATTATTAAGCTTTCTATTTTTACCCTGTGAGATAAGTTTTTCTATCTCACAGGGTGAATATAAATATAAAAAAATATGATTTTTGAAGGTTTTATAGATGTGTTTAAAATTATGGACATAGGGTGTATTTGATATATTTGCGCTAGTTGCTGTAATTGGGGT
>JAXHVM010000136.1 GCA_034189185.1 Deferribacterota bacterium | reverse complement strand
TCTCAAAGGATTGTCTATTTCCCGGATCATAGCCTAAAACATTTTCCCAGATTGAGACATCTTCCATGCATAGATATATAAAAGCATTTTTCCAATATTTCCTAATAAGATTATACAAATAATTCACCATATAATATCTCACTGGCTTTAGATATCTTAATTTCCCATCAATGGTCTCTACAAACTCATTAGCCAATATGTTACTTTCCAAATAATTATTTCTTATAATATCCTCCAATTGCGGCATAAATCTTAGTATTCCTATACTAATATAGCTTACCACTTTTTCATCCACTTTTTCAACTATTTTTTCAACTACTACCTTATATTCTTTTTCAAAATTTTCACATAAAATGAGAGGATCAAAATGAAAGGCTAATCTATAACCATACTCTGCACATATTTTTGCTGCATTTAACCTCTCCTCTATCAAGGGCGTTAGAAGTTCTTCCCTCTTTATTATAAGATTAGGGTTAACACTCCAAGATACTATAATATTTTTGGGGTTTAGTTTTAACAAATTATCTATATTGACTGATTTTGTCTTATACTCAAATACACTATTTTTTAAGCTATTTACAATGGGTGAAATAATAGTGGTTAATCCAACTATATTGTCCAATGCCAAACTATCAGATAATTCACCAGAACCAATCCTCTGTTTAGACATTTTATCTAACTTAATTAATTCTTCTCTCAATGTATCAACTGTGTCATTTACAATGATGTTTTTATGATTTAAGATTGTTTTTAATATACAATAAGAACAATTATATGGACAACCCTCCATTATATCTAATACCTGATAGTTGCAACATCTATAATATTTCGTGCTAGGACAACTGTGAATCTCTTTACTGCTTTTTCTTATAACAATCGCATCTTCTAAGTCATTAAGCTCTTCAACCACATTTTCTTCAATTATTTCATAGGTTATTTGATTGTTCTCTATATATTTGAATATACTTCCCTTTACAGCTGATTTTTCAATATATACCATTTTCTTTTAAATAAGAGTAAAACAAACGCATCTTTTCTAAACTATTATTCAAATAGGTAACATTTTTATAGAAACTATCAAAATCCCTTGCAATAAATTTAAAATTCATTCCTGGGCTCTCAAAGTTATCAAGATTTTCAACTACAATCGGGTATAAGTCTTTTTTTAATTGATTAAATTTATTAATAAATTCCATATAGATGTTATTTCTTTTATAAATCACATCTTTAACCTTTTGCTCATCAAAATAATTTATGTCTAAATAATGCCTGTAATCAATGAAAATAATCACGTATTTTTTAAATTCATAGACTGTTGGTTTTTTCTTCTCTAAAAAATCAATTAAGATATTTTCTATGCTATCATAGTAAAGAGCAATCATTATTAAGTATCTAAAAGAGATATCTTTTTCGCATATATAATCTTTCAAAATTTCTGGGTAATCCCTTATCTTTAATATACTATCTATTAATCTTTTTCCTTTCAATTTCATTTCCTCAATTACTTTGCAGCTATCTAAATCAATATTAAGAAGTATAGCCAAATTTAATATATTAGATAACTCCACAATATTTACATTCTCCCTAAGATTTACTGATATCTCTAAGGCCTCTTTAAATGTTTTCTCACCAATAAATAATACTTTTTTTGAATCTATATAAAATTTATTTAGTTTATAAAACTGAGGTCCAATTTTTACAACTACTGGTGGATATATATTCTTATCATCCTTTGTAAATTTATAATACCAGTTAAACAACTCATTGTTTATGTTAAGGTAAACTTCAACAATATTCATTTTTAACTTAAAAGGCTTTTTACAAAGACTTCTGAGTCAAATACAGCTATATCATCAACCTTTTCACCAGTACCAATAAACTTAATGGGTATTGAAAGCTCGTCTACCACACTTATAGCCACACCACCCTTTGCAGTTCCATCTAGTTTTGTTAATATTATTCCTGTTAGATCTATCTCCTTCTTAAATGTCCTTGCCTGCTCTAACACATTTTGTCCCATAGATGCATCAATAGTTAATAATATTTCATGGGGTGCATCATCTATTAGTCTATTAGCTGTTCTTGCTATTTTTTCTAATTGTCTCATTAAGTTAGATTTAGTATGAATCCTACCAGCAGTATCTACTATTAAAACATCTATATCATTGGATTTGCTATAATTTATAGCCTCATATAAAACTGATGAAGGATCGCTCCCTTGGCTTTTTTTGACAATAGGCACTGACAACCTATTGGCCCATACCTCTAATTGTTCTCCTGCCGCAGCTCTAAATGTATCACAAGCTGCAAGTGCAACACTTAAGCCTTCAGAGGAAAAAAGGTTTGCCAATTTAGCAATTGATGTTGTTTTGCCAACACCATTAACACCAACAACAAGAATGACGTAGGGCTTATTCTCTGAAACACATAATGAATTATCAATATCTAATATATTGATTAACTTTTCTTTTAATACCTCTTTTAATCCATCAACAGATTTAATCTTATTCTTTTTTAAGCTATTTATAATACTATATGTGGTATCAAAGGATATATCACTTGTTAATAACAATTCTTCAAGCTCTTCAAAAGCCTCTTCATCTATTTTCCCTCTCTTAGCGACCTTATTAATTCCTATGATAAGATTAGAAGAAGAATTCTTTAAGCCCTTCTCAATCTTTTCTTTATCCTTTTTTTCAACTTTTTTCTTTTTACTCTTAAAAAGATCAAATATAGCCATCCTAATAACCCCAAGCTTTATCTTTATTATCTATATTATCAGTTAATGCATTGTTAAATAAGTTACTATTCTTTAAAGAATAGACAACTGAAACACCTGGTTCACTATTTGTAACTCCATATATATTGTTAGCAAATTCCATAGTTTTATAATTATGGGTTATAATTATAAATTGCGTATCCTTTGACAACTCTTTCACTATATCTATAAACTTGCCAATATTAAGATCATCTAAAGGGGCGTCTATTTCATCAAGGAAGCAAAAGGGTGCTTTCCTGTATAAGAAAAAAGAAAAGAGTAATGCCAAGGATGTCAGTGCTTTTTCTCCTCCAGAGAGAAGATTAAGATTTCTTAATCTCTTGCCCTTTGGTTGGACATATATTTCAATACCTGCATCTAACACATTAACTGGTTCAGTCAATTTTATATCACCTTTACCACCACTAAATAAAATATCTATTACCCTCTGAAAATTCTCTCTAATACTATTAAAAGCAGTATTAAATCTTGTAATTGATTCTTTGTCAAACTCCTTGATCATTTCATTAATTTTCTTTACTGAATTATTTATGTCATCATATTGTGTCTTTAAAAATTCATATCTTTCTTGTGATTTTTCATACTCATCATTAGCTGCCATATTAATTGGTCCAATCTCCTTTAATTTAGACTCAATTTTAAATAATTTATTTGTTAGTAATGTTTTATCATTATCTTCAATATTTATAATCTCATCTTGAATACTTCCATTAAATTGTTGATTATATTGCAAGCTTAAGTTTTCTATCTGAGTATTGAGCTTGGCCTCTTCAACATCAAATTTAGCATATTTCTTATTAAAATTATCTATTCTTTCCTGCCACTTTCTAAGTTTCCCTTCCATCTTTTGCATATATTCTTTATTATTCTTTAATTCTTCTAATAATCCTGCTCTACATTCTTTTAACTTATTACATATGCTTATATTAGAGTTTAAAGCGCTATTATATTGTATTAATTTATCATTATTTTCATTTATATTTAAGTTAATATTATCTATTGTTATATAAATGTTTTTAATTTCATTTTTATTCTTTTTATAAATTTTATTATAATTATCAAACTCCTTCTCCAAATATTCTAACTTCTTTGAAAGTTCCTTACGCTCAATTACAATCTTCATATATAAGTCTTTAACACTACTTAATTGCTTTTCTAGATTTTCTAAGTTATGCCTTATTTTATTTGCCCCCTTCTTACGAGTTTTTATTTCTTCCAATACATCTTTTTTCCTATCTTCTTTTAATCTTATATCCTCACTAATTTCATTTAGCTCTATGTTTAGATTCTTATCTTCCCTGTTTAATAAATCTAACTTAAAATTATATTGTTTTATCTGCTTTGACATTGACTCTACAATTTGTCGATTATTACCTATCTCTTGCTCGACTTTTCTAAGATTTAGGTTTAATTGATCATATTCATTCTGAGCCTTAATTTTATCAACTTTTAGAGATTCCTTTTCTCTCTCTACTTCTCTATATTTCTTCTTGGTATCAACAATCTTTTCCTCTAAAAGTGCGAGCTCCTTTTTATAAACTAAGAGCTTCTCCATCTTGTCATCTTTACCAATTGATCTAAAGTAAAACCCATTATAGTATACATTTCCATCAATATGTTTAACTCGGTTTTGTTCTAATTGTTCCACAAAAGCCTCTAATTCACCCTCAAATATAAAATTTATAGATAGATTCTTTTCTTTTAAATAATCTATTAAATTATCCCTTGCACTATCTTGAAATACCAAGATATCTCCATAATAGATTAATTCATTATCATTTAATATTCCTTCTATATCAATAATTTTTCTGAAAGGAAATTGTTGTTTAAAATCTTTGAGATTATCTATTTTATCTATAATTAATTGACTAATTAAGTCTCTAAGGAGTGTTATCCTGTGCTTGTAATCATTTAGCTTTTTTTCATATTTATTAAATTTCTCTAAACTATGTCCATACTCTTTTTTTAAATTCTGAAGCCTATCTTCTATTAATTTCTTGTTATTATTAAGATTATTATAACTTTCCTGTAAGTTGTTATTAAGTTTATCTTTTACATTGTATTCTTTTTCGAGTTTATTTAATTGTTCAATGTAGAAATTTTTTTCATTCGCATTTTTATCTATCTGTTTTTTTATATTATTAATTGATAAATTACACTTATATATTTTCTCAGTTAATAATTTATCTTCATCCATTAATTTCAACAA
>JAXHVM010000135.1 GCA_034189185.1 Deferribacterota bacterium | reverse complement strand
GTAAAAATAACCCATCAGATATAGAATGTTGGGATAAAACTTGTGGAAAATGCCACTATTATCAATATAAAAGGGTAAGCAATACTATTATGTTAACAAATACAGGGATTATTAAAAACCTATCAGAGGCGTGGGGACAACCCCTTGGCAAGCTCTACGCAACACAGCAATTAAATGGTTTTTTAGATAATGGCACCTATAAAAATATACCTTCAATCAAAAATATAAACAACATAGCTGCAATTGCCTATAGAAAATTTTGCTCAGGCTGTCATGTTGGTTATAAAAGATGGTGGGGCTATAATGCACACCATTCTTCAGGATGTGCAGCTTGCCACTGGAGCCATTCAGAGTGTGGCGTTTATGAGGGTGGAGATATACAAATAAAGGGCAACAAGGGTTTGGCTACTAAACATACTATAAATGTTCTCCCAGATAATGATGTCTGTTTTAAATGTCATAATAGAAGCGGTAGAATATCTCTGCATTATGAAGGGCTTGTTGATAGCAATAATAGTTTAATACCAACAAATGGTATCTTTCCAGGCAGAACGTTAATAAGTGGCGTTAGAAACGTCTATCATATTAAGGCAGATGTACACTTTGAAAAATACGATTTAGATTGTATTGATTGCCATACCTCAAGGGATATTATGGGAGATGGATATATTTATGAAAATATGTACAAGCAAGTTGAGATAGCCTGTGAAGACTGCCATGGTACTTATAGTGAAAAGCCATCCTTTGGCATGATCCTAAAGGAAAACAACAGTGCATTAATAGAATCAAAAAATTACAAAATTCAAAATAACTATGGGAAAAATATGGTTAAAACAAAGAAAGGAAGATATTTCTCAAATGTATATTATAAAGATTGTAAATATTACCTTTTTAGTAAACGCACTGGTAAAAAACATAAATTAAGTTTAATAACTAATGATAAAAAACACGGTATAAAGGGGCATGAAAAGCTAGGCTGTACTAGTTGTCATACACGTGTCGCCCAACAATGCTACGGCTGCCACACAATATATGATGAAAGAAAAATCCAGGCTGATTTAATAAATAATGAAAAAATGACTAGCGGGGCCTTTACTGAGAAAGAAGACCTAAGAAGATTGTATCCCTTCCCCTTGGCTGTAAATGAGAAAGGCAGGATATCACCAGTAACCCCAGGATGCCAAACATTTTTAACCTATATCGATAAACATGGTAATATTTTATATAAAAATAAAGTTCCCCTATTTAGAGAAAAGAAACAATTCAAATATGCTCCTTTTTATTCACACAATACAGGCAAAAAAGCAGTAGAGTGCAATGAATGTCATGGAAATTTATATTTTGCTGGTTTTGGCAAATCGCTAATATCAATCAAAAAGGGTAATATTATAAGCCCTATTCTATGTGATAATTGTGACAAACCACTAGATGCTATATTATACGCTAAAGAAGGTATTATTTATAACACAGGTGATATTGTTAGAGAGAATAGTAGAAATTTAAACAAAGAAGAATTAATAAAAATAGTAAAACCAAATATCTGTATAATATGCCACAATAAAGGAGAAGAATCATTTTATGAGAATAAAATTGACTATAATAGGCTTACTAACTGTCTTAAGCGCTATAATAGTAACTAGCACGCTTTTAGCTAAAGATTGTCAAAAATGCCATGGGAATATTAAAAATTTAGGCAAGCATAGGTTAATAAATTGCAAAGAATGCCATATATATGAGGAAAACCACTATAAGATAGACAGGCAATCCTTTGACTATGATATATGTCTTAAATGCCACAACAAATATAAGAAAATTAAAGATAGTTTAATGGTCAATAGAAAAAAGGAAAAGGATATAATAAACCATACATTTAATGAGGTAGATAATAATTTTTATAATAAAAATTGCAAAAAAAACTGTCATATTTCACATTGCTTTGACTGTCATATTTTTAATAAAAAAATCCATGATATAGGGCTACCTACAAATGAAAAATGTGTTAAGTGCCATCGTGGTTATTTCGTTGGCATCGATTACTTAGGGCTTGCAATAAGAGAGGATCATGAAAGATATAAAAGAGGAATCAAAAAAGATGGACTATACTATCTTAAAATGCTACCAGATGTTCATTATGAAAAAAATATAGAATGTCACCAATGTCATTCTATGGAAAGCTTTATTAAAGAAAAGAAATATTCTAAAGATTGCAGAGATTGCCATAAAAAAATTGATAAAACTATTGTAGAGCACAGCATAAATGAACACATGGAAAAAATGGAGTGTTATGCATGCCATTCTGCATGGACAGTGAATGAGCTTGGTACATTCTACATCCAATTTATAAATAGTTCTGTAAAAAAATATTATAATAGTCTTAATAATATTTCTAATGAATACGTTAAAAGCTCATTTTTAAAGGATTACTACAACCTCTTTTTGGGATTAAATAGTAAAGGAAAATATAGCCCAATTAGGCCTGAATTTATATTTTTCTATACAAAAATAGTAAATAATACTTTAATAGGCGATGATAATAGGTTGCTCGGCTCTTATTGGAAAGCATTCTTCCCTCATACTGTTAGGAGAGAAGTAGTATTATGCGATGAATGCCATAGAAATAAAAAGAAATATCTACTACTAGAAAAAGAAAAAAGGGTATATGAGCTAAAAAAAGATGATATTAAAATAGATTCATTTTTTTCACAAAAGGATCAGCAGATAATAAATGGTGTTTTTATTGATAATAATACTTATAATCAAAAAATTGGGGTTAAGAATAAATATTTTATTAATAAATATATAGAGAAATGGAAAAAAGTAGAAAAATTTATAGAATCTCTAAAAGAAACATACTAAAACTCATTCTAGCGATATTTGGATTTATTTTTTTATATAAATACTTAATTCCTTCTGGATTAAAAAAGTCTAACACTATAAAAATAGAATTAGACAGAATCCCTAAAGAAGGGGGGTTAATAATAAAAAATAAGAGAGTTGCTGTTATAAATAAAGATAATAAAATATATGCTTTGAGCATAGTTTGCACACATTTAGGTTGCACCCTTAATTTAACGGAAACAAATTTTATTTGTCCTTGTCATGGTAGCAAGTTTAGCCTAACAGGTAAGGCATTAAAAGGCCCAGCTAATAGAGATTTAAAAAACTTACCCTTTAAAATCATAAAAAATACTCTATTTATATACTGCTAGCTATGTTTTCAGAATTTTTAAAACATATATTCCCTAAAATAATACTTAAAAACAATCTGAAGATATCATACACATTCTGTCTAGGCGGATTATCCCTACTTGCCTTTTTTATCCTCTGTATATCTGGTATACTCTTGTCTATATATTACGAACCAACACCTGAAAGAGCATATAATTCAATATTGTTTATAGAAGAAAATATTTTACTTGGCAAATACTTAAGGGATATGCACAGGTTTTCAAATCACCTTTTTTTAGTTCTATTATTCTTACACACCCTAAGGGTTATATTAACAGGAGTTTATAGACTTAGGAGCTACAACTGGATTATAGGCATGATCTTGCTAGTCTTGTCATTATTTGAAGCCTACTCTGGCTATCTATTGCCAATGGATCAATTGTCTCTATGGGCTACCCAAACGGGAATGAATCTTTTAGAGTCAATCCCTTTTGGCAAGGGTATAAAAGATCTTTTAGTGGTTCACAATATACAAACAAACTACACCCTATTAAGATTTTATATTCTTCATATTATAATTGTGCCTATAATTATGCTAATATTTATATCAATTCATTTTTATAGAATTAGAAAAGATAAAGGAGTCTTGCCCTACATATAAAAATGGAAAAAGAAAGAAAACATATAAAGAGTGATCCTTATTTCTTTAAGATTATTAAATATTCATCATTATTTTTAATAGCTTTAATATTAATTTGCTCTATATTTTTCGATGCCCCTTTAATGGAAAAAGCGGACATCAAAAACCCACCAAATCCAGCAAAATCAGCGTGGTTTCTATTATGGATTCAAGAAGTTGTTAGTTATTCTATATATTATATTTATATAGTTCTAATAATATTTATTTTTTATTTATTTCTACCATTAATTAGAAAAAATCCCTCTAGCCATTTAGCAAGATGGTTTCCAAAAGAAGATTTGTTAGTTTCAATTTTTACAATATTAATAATATTTATTATTATTATACTGACAATAATTGCATATTTCTTTAGGGGACATGATTGGATATTAAAATTCTATTAATTTTTTTCTATTTTTTTATATTAACACCCTATTTATTATCAATAGAATTCTGCATTAGCTGCCATAATAATATAAACCACTTTGCTTCAAAGGGTGATTGTACGCTATGCCATAGAGGAAATAAATATACAAAGAGAAAAGATATAGCCCATACAAAAATAATAAAGGGCAAATTTGCTTATTTTCTAATGGATAAAAGTTATCCTGTATTTAAGGGTAACACAATTATTAAAAATGCGGGGTGTAGAAGATGCCATACTATAAAAAATAAAGGAAATAATATAGCAGCCAACTTAGATATATCATTAAGAGAAAAAGAAATAAAAGAGATATTAAATTCTATAAAAGAGCCTAACACATTTATGCCAAAATTCTACTTTAGAGATAAAGAAGCTACCTATATAATTAATGCATTATTAAACGGTTCTTTCTATGGTGATGGCGTTAAATTAAGCTATCTTATTGTTCACTTTGAAGAAAACTCTATAAAAAGCAATCCCTTCAATGAAAATTGTGGGTCCTGCCATAAGGTTATATCAAAAAAAAGTGGCCCAACAGGGGAGGGAGATATTGGGCCTAACCTAAGTGGGCTTTTCACCAAATACTTCAACAATACAATAGAAATTAAAAAATGGAATAATAAAGATTTAAGAAGATGGATAAAAAATCCAAGGAAACTAAAAGATAACGCACTTATGCCACCAATTGATATAAATGAAGGAAGGGTAGATGAAATTTTGGAGATATTAAAGTGAATAAAAATTTTATTAATTGCTTTAAATGTAAATATCTAAGAATAACCTGGGATGAAAAAAGACCCTATG
>JAXHVM010000134.1 GCA_034189185.1 Deferribacterota bacterium | reverse complement strand
TAACAATACATTTTACGATATTCTACTGCCAATCGTCAATAAAGGCGGTGATTGTGACACTAATGGAGCACTAGCTGGAATGTTAGCAGGTGCACTCTATGGAAGAAAGGGTTTGTATAAAGGTTGGCTAAAAAAGATCAAGAAGGAAATAAAAAGAGATATAGAAAGGCAAACGATAAAGTTATTGCAGATATGACTTACAATGTTTCTAGCATATATAAGTTAACAAAATAATACATTTGTTATAAATATCACAATTTTGTAAGATAATTAACAATATTTATATCCTTTAATAAATAGTTTTACCTCTGATAACCATAAAATACCCATTTATATATTTTGGCATTAACTTTGCATAATATAATATTGTCAATCTTAAAAAGGAGGTAATTTATGGGTATTAGACAAATTGCATTTTATGGAAAGGGAGGTATAGGAAAATCAACAACCTCTCAAAATACTGTAGCTGCCCTAGCTGAAATGGGCAAAAAAGTAATGATAGTTGGTTGTGATCCAAAGGCAGACTCAACACGATTAATATTACATGCAAAAGCACAAACTACTATTATGGAGCTTGCATCAGAGAGGGGTTCAGTAGAAGATCTAGAATTAGAGGATGTATTAAAAGAAGGTTATTTAGGCATAAGATGTGTAGAATCAGGTGGTCCTGAACCTGGCGTTGGATGTGCCGGTAGAGGTGTTATAACAGCTATCAATTTCTTGGAGGAAGAAGGGGCTTATGATGACGAGCTTGAATTTGTATCCTATGACGTTCTTGGTGATGTTGTCTGCGGTGGTTTCGCTATGCCTATTAGAGAAGGTAAAGCACAAGAAATTTATATTGTTACCTCTGGTGAAATGATGGCAATGTATGCTGCCAATAATATTTCAAAGGGAATACTAAAATATGCACATTCAGGTGGGGTAAGACTAGGAGGGCTTATTTGTAACGAAAGAAAAACAGATAAAGAATATGAATTAATTGAAGAGCTTGCAAAAAGACTAAATACAAAGATGATACATTTTGTTCCTAGAGATAACGTTGTCCAAAGAGCAGAATTAAGAAGAATGACAGTTGTTGAATACGATGGCAGCTGTAAACAAGCAGATGAATATAGAGAATTAGCAAAGAAAATCATCAACAATAAGGATTTAACTATCCCCACACCTTTAAAAATGGATGAATTAGAAGAGCTACTTATGGAGTTTGGTATTATTGATGAGGAAGTTGAAAATATGGTGGGCAAGCCTAAAAGCTAGAAAAAGCTAGAAGTATGTAAAAAATATAAAATATCATCAGGGGTTATATATGGCCATAGAGAATAAAAATTTTAATGAGACAATAGAGAAAATAATTGAGAAATATCCAGAAAAAACAAAAAAAGATAGACAAAAACATATTAAGGTTATGGTAAAAGATGAGCGCTGTAAGGACCTACCAAAATCAAATAGACGCTCAAGACCAGGTGTTATGACTATAAGGGGTTGCGCCTATGCAGGATCAAAAGGTGTTGTTTGGGGTCCTGTAAAAGATGCCATACATATTAGTCACGGGCCAGTTGGTTGCGGCCAATACTCATGGGCTGCAAGGAGAAATTACTTTAAAGGCACTGCTGGGATAGATTCTTTTGTAACAATGCAATTTACATCAGATTTTCAAGAGAATGATATTGTGTTTGGCGGTGACAAAAAACTTGAAATTATAGTAGATGAGATTGAAAAGCTTTTCCCTTTAAATAAGGGCATAACTATTCAATCAGAATGTCCAGTTGGTTTAATAGGAGATGATATAGAAGCAGTTGCCAGAAGAAAAAGTAAAGAATATAATAAGCCCATAATACCCGTTAGATGTGAAGGCTTTAGAGGAATTAGTCAATCACTAGGCCATCATATAGCCAATGATTCAATAAAAGATAATATTTACGAGAAAGACAATAAAGGATCTGAGATAAAATCTACCAAATACGATATTGCATTAATAGGAGACTATAACATAGGTGGTGATGCATGGGCCTCTAGGAAGATCCTTGAAGATATGGGGTTAAATCTTATCTCGCAATCAACAGGGGATTCAACGATTAATGAGATAGAAAATTTAGGAAGAGCAAAAGTTGTGCTTATTCACTGCTATAGATCAATGAACTATATAGCTAGATATATTGAAGAAAAGTTTGGTATACCATGGTTAGAGTTTAATTTTTTTGGACCTACTGAGATCTTTAATAGTATGAGGCACATTGCTTCATTCTTTGATGATAAGATAAAAGAGAGAACAGAATATCTAATAAATGAAAAATATGTGCCTATAACTAATAAGATTATTGAAGAATACAAGCCAAGGCTTAAAGACAAAACAGTTATGTTATATGTTGGAGGATTAAGACCGAGGCATACTATACCCGCATTTAGAGATCTAGGGATGGAGGTATTAATTACTGGTTATGAATTTGCTCATAACGACGATTATGAAAGAACAAAAAAATATTTAGAAGATGCAACCCTCGTTGTAGACGATATGAATGAATATGAGATGGAAAATCTACTTAAAAACCATAAACCAAACATGTTCGGCTCTGGTATTAAAGAGAAATACCAATCACAGAAATTGGGGGTTCCTTTTAGGCAGATGCACTCATGGGACTATTCAGGCCCCTATCATGGTATAGACGGATTTGGTGTCTTTGCTAGGGATATGGATATGACAGTTAATGGCCCAGTATGGAAGAAAATTAAAGCACCTTGGAATAAAAGTTAGGAGAGGTTATTTTATGAAAAATATTAATATTGAGGATCACAAAAGCTTATTTGAAAGAGAAGATTATAAAGAAATGCTACAAAAAAAAGCTGAATACTATGAAGATGCACATCCAACAGAAAAAGTTAATGAAATCTTAGAATGGACCAAGACAAAGGAATATAAAGAGTTAAATTTTTCTAGGAAAAGTATTGTTATTAATCCACTAAAAGCGTGCCAACCCTTAGGTGCACTCTATGCAGCAATAGGCCTAAGAGATACAATGCCCTATGTCCATGGTTCTCAAGGTTGTGCTGCTTATTTTAGATCGCATTTTTCAAGGCATTTTAGAGAACCCTTTATAACAGTTTCAGATTCAATGACTGAGGAAGCTGCTGTTTTTGGCGGTCTTAATAATATGATTGAGGGTCTAATGAATGCCTACCAATTATACAAACCAAAAGCAATAGCTGTATGCACTTCTTGTATGGCTGAAGTAATTGGGGATGACTTAAATAGTTTTATTAAAAAATCAAAAGACAGTGGATCAATACCCCCTGATTTACCTGTTATATATGCAAACACGCCTTCCTTCGTGGGTTCTCATATAGTTGGCTACGATAACATGTTGCTTAACATATTAAGCCAAATAGGCAAAAAAGACCCGTCTAAGAAAAATGATTCAATAAATATTATTATGGGATTTGATACCTATTTAGAGGATTTTAGGGAAATAAAAAATATTTGTGAATCCTTTGATATAAAATATAATATATTAAGTGATCCATCTGACGTCCTAGATTCACCGACAGATGGTAATTACACTCTTTATCGTGGTGGCACTCCACTTGAGATAATAGAAGATGCACCAAACGCAAAAGCTACATTAATACTACAAAAATACTCAACAACAAAAACAAAATCTTTCATTGAAAGGCAATGGGAACACCCAGTAAAGGTTGTAAACCCAATAGGCATAGATGGTGCCGATTCGCTAATGATGGCGTTATCTGAACTCTCAGGAAAGGATATACCAAAAAACCTTGAGGCTCAGAGAGGCATTGCAATAGATGCTATAGCAGATTCATACTATAATGTATATGGTAAAAGTTTCTCTCTTAATGCGGATCCAGACTTAGCTATAGGTTTAACAAGGTTTATATTAGAGTTAGGTGGTAAGATAAATCACATATTACTTACAAATGGCACGAAAAAATGGAAAAGGGAGGTTGAGGCAATACTCGATGAATTTGGTGTTAAAGAAGACGCAGAAGTATATTTTAAAAATGATCAATGGCATTTTAGATCCCTCCTCTTTGATAGACCACCTGATTATATTATTGGTAATGCTTATGCTAAATTTTTAAGTAGAGACACCTCTATACCTTTAATACGAATTGGTTTTCCATTACACGATAGATGTAATCTACACAGATATACTATTATTGGCTATAGAGGCATTATTAATCTACTAACATGGATAGTTAATACTATACTTGAAGATGAGGATTATAAAACAAGGAATAATCAGAGTTATGATGTAATAAAATAATAAGAAATTGGTGGATAATATGTATAAAGTAAATAATGAACTCTTTAATGAGCCAAATTGTCCAGTTAATAGGGATAAAAGTAGCAAAGAGAAAACAAAAGGTTGTAGTAGACCAATACCAGGCAAAGCCAGTGGAGGTTGTGCCTTTGATGGGGCTCAGATTGTCCTTTTACCAGTAGCTGATTGTGCTCATATTATACATGGACCAAACTTATGTTGCAGTCATAATTATTTTACAAGGGGAACAAGAACATCACACAACAAACCCTTATATAACTATGGTTTTACAACTGATTTAAGTGAACTAGATATAATCTTTGGGGCAGAAGATAAATTAGTAAATAAAATAATATCTGTATATAATGATTATAAACCATCAGCAATATTTGTATATTCTACCTGTGTTTCATCAATGATTGGAGAGGATTTAGAAAGTATATGTAAGAAAGCCAGAGAAATAATCAACATTAACGTAATACCTGTTGATTCACCAGGTTTTATAGGTAAGAAAAATTTTGGCAATAAAATAGCTGGGGATGCACTATTTAAATATGTTATAGGAACTGGTAAGCCTGAATATATAACAAATAGGGATATCTGTATCATTGGAGAATATAATATAGCAGGTGAACTTTGGAATATTTTACCTTTATTTAAGGAATTAAATATTAGAGTACTAAGTAAAATAACAGGTGATTCCACTTATAATGAAATAACCTATGCGCATCACGCAAAATGTAGTGTTGTTATCTGTAGCCAAGCATTGTTGTCATTAGCACGTAAATTAAAAACAGTCTAT
>JAXHVM010000133.1 GCA_034189185.1 Deferribacterota bacterium | reverse complement strand
GTTTCATCTAATTCAAACATACAAACCCCCTCTAATATTTTTTTCTAAAAAAATTCTCCAAACCAACTTTTCATTCTCTCAACAACTTTAGTAAATACTTTTTCATCTGACCCCTTTGATATTTTGTTTTTTTGATGACCTCGTCTTGCAGCATTAATAACTAAACCTACACCAGTTGCATATGCGGGATCATCAACAATATCAACAATACCACCTACATTCTCAACACTCCTACCAACTCTAACTGGCAAATCGAAAATAATCTCAGCTAAATCTGCTATTCCTCTCATATTTGCTACTCCGCCAGTTAATACAACCCCACTGCCAATCAGCTCTAATAATTGTTTTTTTTGCAATTCACCCAAAAACATCTGAAATATCTCTTCAGCACGAGCCTGTAATATCTGCACCAATACTTGCTTTGATATTGTTCTAGGGGATCTGCCGCCAATTGGAGGTATTTCTATTTCATAATTGTCTTCATCAATATCATCATATACAGCACCATGTTCTTTTTTAATCTTCTCAGCTATATGCTCTGGCACGTTAATTCCAATTGCTAAATCTCTTGTGAAATTATTACCACCTATCTGCAAAACCGCTGTATGATATACAGCACCATTTCTAAATACTGCTATATCTGTTGTTCCGCCACCACCGTCAATCAAGCAAACACCAATATCTTTTTCATCATTTAAAAGGACTGCATCACTTGAGGCTAATTGTTCCAAAACTATGTCATCTACAGATATACCGGCTCTCTCACAGCTTCTAACAATATTTTGCGCAGAAGAGACTGCTCCTATTACTATATGAACGTCTACCTCAAGTCTCACACCATTCATGCCTATTGGATTTTTTATCCCGCCTTGACTGTCCAAAATAAATTGTTGGGGAATTACATGTAATACTTCACAACCAATAGGAATATCTATTGCAGTAGCTGACTCAATAGCCCTGTCAACATCTTTCTTACTCACCTCTTTATTTTTCACTGCTACAAGACCCTTTGAATTAAAGCTTTTTATGTGACCACCTGCAATACCAACACACACACTATTAATCTCAACAGCTGCCATTCTCTCTGCAGCCTTCACTGCTCTTTTTATAGAATCAACGGTAGAATCTATATTAACAACAACACCCTTCCTTAAGCCACTACTTGGGGTCTCACCTTTCCCAATAATGTCAATTTTTCCTGTTTCGTTTTTACGTCCAACTATCACACATATCTTTGTAGAGCCTATATCTAAACCTACAAAGATATCACTATGCACCATTTAATACTCCCTTTATATAAATTTTATCCTCTATCCTTAAATCAACGCGCTCAATCTTATTGTACATACTATGTAAATTTTCCTTATATATTTTATATCTACCAAAAAAATTCTTGTCATAAGAACCATATAAAACCTTCTGACCATCAGTAATCTTAAAATAAAATGGGTTTACTTCGGCAACTACATCTTTGTTTTTTGCTATTTTTTGGTAAAACCTAGAAAACTTAAATAGTATATCATCACTAGTTAATTCTTTAACAGCTACATTGACATCTTCACAATTACTTGCAATCTTCTTTAAATCATCTGTTAGATAATAACATTTACTACCTTTCTTATACTTAAATAGGGATTTTCTTTTATTAATAACGATTTTTATCTTATCTGGAAACAGTCTATTAAATTCAATATTCTTTATCCATTTATTATCTACAATATCAACCTTCTCTATATTAACGAAGAATATATTTTTATTTTTTAATTTACTTGAATATTCCTCTAACTTTCCTTTTAACTGTTCATCAGCACATACAATATCAACCTCTTTTATACTAAAATACCCAGTATCATCAATTAAGGATATAAGCTCCTTTATGCCATAAATTGCAGAAATTAATATTGACAAAAATAATATGAATTTCATAAGAGCTTTAATTTTATTCATTACCCTCCTCTATATTCGCATAAACCCTATTAAAAAAATCTGCTAATACAAAGGAAAACTTTGTTATATCACCAGCCCCCATAGTCACATACACAGCTTTATTATCCCTATCTATCAATTTTTCAGATAAAAGACTATTTAAATCATTAATATAATATACATCCTTTAACCCGTGCATCTTAATATCATCTACCAAAACTTTTGAATGTATACCAACAATCGGCTCCTCACTAGCTGAATAAATATCAACAATATAAAGCTTATCGACATCAAAAAAACTCTTCGTAAAACTATTAAAGAGATATTTTAACCTTGTATATCTATGAGGCTGAAAAATTACATGTATTTTGTAACCTCTATACACATCCCTTATTGCTTTAATTGTAGATTGAATCTCCATAGGATGATGGGCGTAATCATCAATAACTACAATATTATTACATTTATACCTACATGTAAGTCTTCTCTCTACTCCTTCAAAATTTTCTAAAGCGCCCTTAATACCATTAAAATCAATATCGCATTCCAATGAAACTGCAATTGCCGCAAGGGCATTTAACACATTATGCATACCTGGTATATTAAGGTTTATTCTCCCTAGAGACTTTCCATAGGCTACAACATCAAAAGAAACACCAGGACCATTGTTTTCAATGTTTACAGCCTTTACATTTGCAGCAGCTTTTATGCCATAAGTTATAAGCCTTCTCTTCAGATATGGTATAATATCTGCAACATTATTATCATCTAAACACAGTACATTATAACCATAGAAGGGAACTTTATTATTAAACTCTATGAAAGCTTTTTTTATTTCATCAATATCTTTATAGGTCTCGAAGTGTTCGCTATCAATATTTGTATTGATTGTTATTGTTGGATAAAGAAGTAAAAACGATCTATCACTCTCATCAGCTTCAGATATCATAATAGAAGAAGTACCATAGGAAGCATTAGTTTTATTTCTAGCTAATCTACCACCAATAATAACAGTTGGATCTAAATTATTATAACTAAATATCTCAGCTATCAATGAGGTAGTGGTGGTCTTACCATGACTACCTGATACTGTAATTGAATATTTCAACCTCATTAACTCCGCTAACATTTCACCTCTTTTAATAGCTGGTATTAAATTATCTCTAGCAAATAATAACTCTGGGTTATTCTCCCTAATAGCAGTAGAATAAACAACAAGATCTGAGCCTATAACATTCTCTTTTCTATGACCTATTGCTATCTTTACCCCCTTTCTTCTTAAATATTCTGTATTTAAACTATCTTTTATATCTGAGCCAGTTACATTAAATCCCATATTAAATAAAATCTCAGCAATACCACTCATCCCTATGCCGCCAATACCAACAAAATGTATATTATTAAACTTACAAAACTTCCTAAGCATTAATTATCTCCTTTGTAATTTTTTCTGCAGGATCTAAGTACTCTATTTTCTCAAGTTTTGGCTTTATTTCTTTTTGATAGTTTTCGCATATATAATCCAAAAGATTTATGAGGGTCTCTGAGTTAGCATCTTTGCATTCAATATATAGAATGCTCCAAATTTTTCTGCATAAAGAGCATTTTTATACTGATGGTTATTTGCTGCAATCTCTAAGGGAATAAATATTGCAGGTCTTTTTGAGGCAATTGTCTCAAATACACTACCTGCACCAGCTCTTGCAAT
Organism: Deferribacterota bacterium; assembly: GCA_034189185.1. Lineage (NCBI taxonomy): Bacteria > Pseudomonadati > Deferribacterota > Deferribacterota bacterium. The sequence continues at coordinate 1,456 of JAXHVM010000133.1, read as the reverse complement.
AACAATATCAGCCCAGTTATACAGAGACACCATATTATTGTAAAAAGGTATAACATTTAAAGCTTTTATATTTTGTAGATTCTCTTTTCTATAAAGCTCCATTGTCTCACTATATAAAGCCTCTCCAGTTTGATGAGTAATATAATATCCCTTTTCTAAAAGTATTAGTGCATTAGAGACAATTAACTTATTGATAAATCTGCTTCCCTGGCTTCCACCTAAAACTAGTATATTTCTAGATATTCTATCTTTCAATTTTATCAATTTAAATTCCTCACGAATAGGATAGCCCACATAAACAACATTGCCTTTTGCCTTCTCTGTTTCCTTAAAAGATGTAAAAACTTTCTTAGCAAAGGGAGCAAATAATCTATTTGTCAAACCCATAACTGAATTTTGCTCATAAATATATAGTTCACATCCTTTGATTATAGAAACTACTCCAGCCGGAAAAGAAGCATATCCACCTAATAATAAGACCTTATTGCTTTTCTTAAGTATAAAAAATACCTTAAATAATGATGATATTATAGTGAAAAAAGAGAGTGCTCTATTAACTAAAGTTGTATTTTTATAGGGCTTAATATTTTGTTCATAAAACTCAAAACCCTTATCTTGCAGAAGTTTTCGTTCAATCCCCCTATTTGATACTAGAAATAATATATCCACACCTTTTTTTCTCAATGTTTCTGCAATAATTGTTGCTGGAACAATATGCCCAGCAGTACCGCCACCTGCAAATATCATACGCATCTATTCTCCTTCAACCCCCTTAAAATAACACCTATTATAAACATATTCATTATAAGAGAAGAACCACCATAGCTCACAAATGTCAATGTTAAACCTTTAGTGGGCACTAAACCCAAAACAGCTAAAATATGAAATAAAGCAGGCAATACAATCACTAAAGTACAGCCAAATGTTAAAAGAAATCTAAAATTATCTTTTTGTTTAAGAGTAGAGTCTACGCAAAATATAAACAAAATAACGAATAACATTAATATAAACACAGAGCCTATAAAACCCAATTCTTCTGCTATACCTGCATATATAAAATCAGTATGTATTTCTGGTAAAAAATACAACTTTTGTGTACTATTGCCCAAACCTTTTCCAAATATACCACCACTACCCACTGCTATTAAAGATTGTATTAATTGATAACCTGAGGTTTCTTGATAGCTCCATGGGTCTAAGAAACTTATTAATCTATCTCTCCTATAATCAACCAATAAAAAAGAGATAATTGCTGGCAAACTAAAAAGTGATATCCCTATAATATGTTTTATGTTTACACCAGCTACAAAAAACAGAGAAAAACCTATCAGAATAATCAAGAATGCTCCACCAAAATCAGGTTCCAGCACAATTAACCCAGCAATAATACCTATGAGTACACAAGCAGGCAAAAAACCTCCTAAAAAATCTCTTAATCTATCATTCTTTTTATCTA
>JAXHVM010000132.1 GCA_034189185.1 Deferribacterota bacterium | reverse complement strand
CAGGTTAAATGATGACATATATTTTGATAGCAACAAAAAAATTAATACCTCTATACGAAAACGAGGTAGTAGTTATTTACCCCAAGAATATATACTCTTTCCACATATGAATGTCTTAGAAAATATTAGCTATGGTCTTAAATTTGCTAAAAAAAAGATTGATTCTAAATTAATTTATGAAATAGCAGATAAGATTGGCATAGTAGAGAAACTTAATTCAGCTATTAATACATTGTCGGGTGGACAAAAACAGAGGGTGGCTCTAGCACGCATACTTGTTTTGAGGCCATTGATTTTATTACTTGATGAGCCCTTTAGCGCATTAGATACAACAACAGGAGAAACACTTTTAGAATTAATAAGTGATATAACAGATGAATTAGCTCTTACAACAATTTTTATAACACATAACCTAAGTGATGCTTATATATTTGCTGAGGATCTTATCTTAATAAAAGATGGCGAAGTTTTAGAATATGGAAACAAAAATATACTATACAATAAACCAAAAAAAACAGAATCTGCAAGAATGATAGACTTTAAAAACATATGGAATATAAAAGATATTTCTTACAATACTGTTATTACAGACTTTGGGCATAAGTTTACCTATATTAATTCAAATAGAGCAAATAATGCTACTCATATATGTATAAGGCCAGAGAACATAATGATTATAAGGCCAGACCTTGATATAAAGTCAAGCCTCAAAGAGAATATTGTTCAATGTAAAATAAAAAAAATTAAAATTGCTGGTAAAGATTGCTATCTAGATGTTTTATCTGCTAAAGGCCTAGAATTAAAAATTAGCTTGCCTAATCACGCTTTTGAAAAAATGAATCTAAAAGTAGAAACTGATATTTATGTTTCATTAAAAAAGCAGTCTATCATATTAACTAATGGTTAAAAAAATAGTTATAATAAAGAGGAGGCTATTATGAGGCTGTTATTTATTGTTCTAATCAGCTTTTTATCATTAAATTTATATGCTGAAAATATTTATTGGTATTTGGCAGCATCTATGACAAAACCATCTGAAATTATTGTAGATAAATATAATAAAACCCATAAAGATAAAATAATCTTAATTACTGGTGGCTCAGGACAATTGCTAAATAAGATATTATTATCAAAAAAAGGTGATTTGTATACTTCAGCTAATAAAAAATATTTCGATAAAGCTATTAATAAAGATATAATTGAATATGGCGAAAAGTTTTTGATGCAAATACCTGTTTTTGGTATTTCAAAAAGAGCAGAAAACAAAATAAGTAAATTTAATGATCTATTAAAGCCAAATATAAGGGTAGCTATAGGTAATCCTGAAACTATGGCGCTTGGCACAATCTATGAAAATAAAATTAAAATAAATATGCCAAAGGATATGGCAGATAAAATTGACAAAAACACCATAATAAACCCAGTTAATATATCCCAAAGTGTAAATTATATCCAAACCATGACAGTAGATGCAGCTTTAATCTTTAGTTCTGTTGCTAAAGTAAATAATATAAAATATATTGAGATTCCACAGAAATTTAATGTTAATGCAACTGCCTATACAGGAGTATTAAAAACAAGCAAAAACAAAAAATTAGCAAAATCAGTTTTTCAATATATTAAAGATAATATCCATATATATGAAAATTTTGGATTTAAGAGCATAAAAAATAACAATGAAATTAATTAAAACCTGCAGCATTTTTGCAATAATTTTAGCATTATGTATTTTAATCCTAATTTCAACATCCTTTATATTAACCAATGTAAATTCCTTTCTTCTTTTATTAAAGGATAAAAATTTTATTGATGCCCTAATGTTTGGCATAAAAACATCTGTACTAGCTACAATATTTTCAGCTCTTTTTGGTATACCTTCTGGATTATATTTAGCTAGAGAAAAGAATAAATTTAGTAGATTATTAGATAGTCTTTTCGATATTCCTTTAATAATCCCACCTCTTGTAGTTGGTACTCTCCTATTAATCTTTTTTAACATTCCCTATATAATAAATATATTAAATGTAATATTTACCTTTAAGGGAGCTGTTATTGCACAGTTCTTTATCTCCTTTCCTTTTACTGTAAAAGCTGCAAAAAATGCATTTGAACTAATACCAACAACCTATGAGCATATTGCAATGACACTTGGAGCATCTCAATTTAGAGCATTTTATGATACAACCTTTAAATTAGCCTTTAACTCAGTTTTGGGAGGGCTTATATTGAGTTGGCTTAGAAGTCTCGGGGAGTTTGGTGCAACCCTAATGATTGGTGGCGGCATATCAGGAGTTACTGCAAATATTCCCATATATATATACTTAAACATGAATGAAGGAGATTTTCAAAAGGGATTATCTGCCAGTTTATTAATTGTACTATTTGCTTTTATTTGTGTTATAACACTAAAGATTATATTTGCTAAAAAAAGTTATTATATTCAATAAAGGAGTCATAAATGCTAGAATACGAAGAAGCATTAAATGTATTAATAGATAATGCACAAATATTAGATAAAGAAAATGTTAAAACTAAAGAATCCTTTAGAAGGGTTCTGGCAGAAGATCTTTATACTGACTATCCCTTTCCTGATCATAAAAAAAGTGCTGTTGACGGTTATGCTGTAAAATTTCCAGTAAAAAAAGAATATACAATTATTGGTGAATCTGTGCCAGGAAAGCTCTATGATTATATTTTAGATGAAGGAGAAACAATTTTTGTAATGACAGGTGGAGCAGTACCTCAAAATACAGATGCTGTCATTAGAATTGAGGATACAAAAAAATATTCTGGAAATAAAATAATAATAAATAAATATCCTAATAAAGGAGAGAATGTTAATCAGATCGGTGAGGAGATATCAAAAAATACATTGTTTGCTAAAAAAGGTTGTTTTCTAGAAAACCTAGCTTTTTCAGCAATTTGTTACTCTGGTAAAAAAGAGATAAATGTATACAAAAAGCCACAAATTGGCTTATTTATCACTGGTAATGAGATAATTGAACCAGGTGATGATTATATTGAAGGATCAGTCTATAACACAAATAGATACATAACTCAATCATTACTCGGTAATTTACCAATTGATATAAAATATCTAGGAAATTTTTCAGATAATGAAGAAAGAATCAGTGATTTAATTAAAGATAACAGTATAAAATTCGATATCTTAATTAGCTCTGGTGGTATTTCTATGGGCAAATATGATTTTGTAAAAAAGGTATTATTAAACAACAATTATGATATCCTTATAAATAAGACAGCTATAAAACCTGGAAGCCCTTTAATTGCAGCTAAGAATAACGGGTGCACAATATTTGGAATGCCAGGCTACCCTTCTGCATTCGCAACAAATTTTATTTTGTATCTGCTGCCTTTCATTCGTAAGTCTTGCGGATTTACAAAATACAACAATAGGATTGTTAAGGGAAAATTAGGTACTCCTATGCATTCACGAAGGGGTGTTAACTATTTTAACAGGGCTGTTGTTAGATATGAAGGTGATGCTTTTGTAGCATATGATCCAGGTTCTCAAAAAACATCACATTTTCTTAATTTTATTAATGTAAATGGTTTAGTTAGGTTGGATAAAGATGTAGGTGATTTAGATAAAAGGTCAGTTGTCGATATTATTTTAATTTAATATTAACAACAATTTATTGACATATAATAAAAAAGATATTAAAAATATTTATGTATAAAATAACATTAATGGAGGTATGCTATGAAAATTAAAGTTAGTGTTGATGAGGATTTGTGTACAGGATGTGCTGTATGTTATACAGAAGTCCCAGAAGTGTTTGAGGATAACGGCGATGGGATTTCTCAAGTAAAAGAGGATGTTGGTGGTGATGGTGCTATACTAGAAGGCGAATTAGCTGAAAAGGTTGATGAAATTAAAGATGAATGTCCCGTTGAAGCTATAATTGTAGAAGAAGTAGATTAACAAAAAAGCCCCTTTAAAGGGGCTTTTTTATAGTTTTAATTCTTTAATCTCTCTAGCAGGATTACCTGCGTAAATTTTACAGGGCTCAGTATCTTTAGTAACAACTGAGCCAGCACCAATAACTGAACCCCTTCTGATTGTGACCCCTGGCAAAATGATGCTTTTACCACCAATCCATACGTCTTCTTCAATTAAAACATCAATCCCCTTGACAATATATCTTTCTTTTGGCTTGTGAATATTATGATCAACAGCATAAATATTGGTTGATGGCCCAATCCATACATTATCATGTAAGGTTATTCTACCATTATCCAAAAAAGTACAATCAAAATTTATAAAACAGTTTTTTCCTATAAATATATTATATCCATAATCTATATAAAACGCTGGCCTAATGACTGTTCCTTCGCCAATAAAACCTAATATATTTCTTAAAAATTCAAAAGCCTCTTCAGATTCAGGTGGTATATCTAACAGTTTATTCATTAACAACCATGCTCTATTTCTCTCAGATTTTAGCTTATCATCCCTTGAATCACACCACATTCCTTTTAGAAGTTTTTCTTTTTCATCCATAACATTAAATGTATCTTAGTTTACTATTAATTTCAACTTAACCTTTTCTTATTGATATATTAACACTTAATATATAATATAATCAAAATGAGTATAGTTGGTGCAATCCAAACAACGCTAGCTCCTTTATTTCTTGTAAATGGAATAGCACTTTTTAATCTTGTCCAGCAAAATAGATATGCTAGAACTTCTGATAGATTGACTGCCCTGATAATTGATGGCTCTGATAATAGCAAAAGCGCTGAATTTACATATCTTGCTGAGAGGATTTTTCTAATAAGAACTTCAATGTTATTTGTTTACATATCTATTTTGTTAGCACTCCTTGCCTCTATATTTATTTTACCAACTGCTTTTACAAAAATAATTAATCTAACAAATATAATCTATTATACTGTGGCCATACTATTTTCACTAAGTTTAATTTCTTTTCTAATAGCTGTAATTACAGCTATTATAGAAGTTAGGTTGTCTTATTTGTATTACAGAGAAAAAATAAATAATTTATTTGATTCTAATTAGATGTTTTTGTTATAATTATTTTGAAAATAATTTAGATATAGGGAGAGAAAAAT
>JAXHVM010000131.1 GCA_034189185.1 Deferribacterota bacterium | reverse complement strand
TGTAACAATATATTGAATAACTTAATAATTAATAAACTAGCTCTAAAGTGACAAGCTAATTTTATAGTGGTATTCTTTTCTTATAGGGTTTCCATACTATTTTATGTATTTGTTTGTAGTAAAATATTTACACCTTACAATAGGGCATTTAATGATTTTAATGCTAAGGTCATCTAAATTCTACAATACTCAATTTATCAATAAAGTGGAAAACAATAAGAACAACCCTCTCCCATATTGCTTATACGAATTTTGTATAACTCACCCCAATTCGGATCATATACAATAAAGAAAGTATTGTTTGCCCCTATTGGAATAAATTCAGGTGGTAAGCCATAAGAGGGGATTTCATATATAGTATCTATGGGTACCTTGAAAAATTCACCACTTTGCATGTTGTACATTATTGCATATCTGTCGTTTACACCACCTCCTTGCATAGCAGGTGGTTGTGCAAAAGATAATGTTATAGTTAAAAATAAAATACCAACTATTATATAAGATATTCTCATAATATACCTCCAACGTTGCTCCTATGTATACTTTATTATATCAAATAATTGGCAAATAATCTTATTAAATAAACTTTAATCAAATTTTATGTTAATGAAATCAATATAACTATAATAGTTTTTATACTATTTATTATATTTTTAATATTATCCTTTTATTACAGCTAAAGGCTTTATCTTTACCACCTTTTTTGCAATATCTAGGTGGTCTACAACCTCTACAACCTCACTTACATCTTTGTAAGCATCTGGCATTTCTTCCTTGATTGTCTTTTTACCCTTGCCTATAACAATAATACCTTTTTGTCTTAACTCACCCACTATATCCCTATTTCTTGAATCATTTACTGCCCTTCGTCTACTTTTAACCCTACCTGCACCATGACATGCTGAATTAAAAGAGAGTTTAGAGGCACCAGCTGAGCCAACTAATATATAAGAATATCTACCCATATCGCCTGGTATTATTACAGGTTGACCAGTATTTTTGTATATTTCAGGTAGATCTTTGTGACCCATTGGTAAAGCCCTTGTTGCACCTTTACGATGAACTGCTAGTTGAAGATTTTTATTGTCAACCATATGGGTTTCAATCTTAACAATATTATGGGCTACATCATAGATAAGATTAGCTTTCAATTTATCAATTGATATGCCTAAAAATTCTGATATTGCATCTATAGCTAAAAACCCAAGGACTTCTCTGTTTGCCCATGCAAAATTTGCAGCTGCTGCCAATGCAGAAAGGTATCTTTTTGACTCCTCACTATAATATGGGGCGCATGCAAGTTGTTTATCTGGAACTTTAATATTATATTTTTTAATAGCATTATTAAAAACTTTTAAATAATCTGTACATATCTGATGGCCAAACCCTCTAGAACCAGAATGTATCAAAAGTGTTACCATCCCCTTTTCTAAAGACCATTTTTCTGCTATATCTTTCATATAAATTTCATCAATATATCCAATCTCCAAGAAATGGTTCCCACTGCCAAGGGTTCCCACTTGATCATAGCCCCTTTCATAAGCTCTATTTGATATATTTTTAGGGTCAAAACCAGATAATTTACCACCTGATTCAATTTTTTCCAAATCGGTTACATCACCATATCCTTTTTTTACTGCCCACAATGCACCATTTTCTAATACTTCATTAATTTCTTTCTTATTTAATCTAAATTCTCCACCCTCTCCAACACCGCATGGAACTTTTTTAAATAGATTTTTAGCTAATTCTTCTATTTTATCCTTAATTTCTTCTTTGTGTATAGCAAAGGTAGTTAGCCTGACCCCACAATTTATATCAAAACCAACACCACCTGGTGTTATAACACCAAAATTATTAATATCAGTTGCAACAACACCACCAATAGGCAAACCATATCCATAGTGGATATCTGGCATAGCAATTGAGGCATAGACTATACCTGGTAATGTTGCTGCATTTTTTACTTGCGTTAGGCTCCCTTCCTCTATAATACTTTTCAACATCCCCTCAGTAGCAAATACTATCCCCTTTACTCTCATGCCAAGGGAGTTATCTCTAGGAATTTCATAAATATAACCTGATATTTTCTTTAATTTCATATTTTCAACAACGTTACCCATATTTTTAAATTTATAAATAAATATTACTATTTCAACTATTTAAAAATAGCTTTTTATGTGTATAATATTCAATATCTAAGATGAAAATATATATCTTTTTATTATTAATACTTTTATCAATAGTTATAAGCCTTTTATATATATTTGGCTTCAAAAAAAATTATAAAAAAATAAAAAAAGTAGCCAATACCCTAGAAAATATTCTAAAACCAATTGATACAAAATATACTTGGTTAGGTGGAGTAATTGGTTTTAAGGCTAATTATAAATTAGAAGATTCCCTAGAAATTTTATTAAATTACGCAAATCTACCAAGACAAAGTATTCTATATTTGCCAATAGCATTGTTATTTGAAAGATATGATAGGTTAGAGTTAACAATGAAACTACCAAAAAATAGCAACATTAATTTATCAATCAAAGCCAAGCCTCTTATAGATAAACAAACAAAGAATAGTAAAAGATGGCAAAAAATAAAAAATAACAAAAACAAAATTATTTATTTCTACTTTAATACTACTAAGCAGGATATTGTAAATAATTTAATTGAATATACTGAAAGTGGCCTAAAAGAACTCACCATAGAAAATAATGAGTGCTATATTAACATTAATCTCAATAATTTCAAAAATATCTTTATTCTAAATAATATTATTAGTTTATTAAAAAACTATGGGAGGCTCTAAATAGCCTCCCATAGTAATTAATAAGCCTCTTCTTGGGCTTCAGTTATATCTTTTTCAGAAACTGGCTTACTAAATACTTTATAACACCAAATCTGATAGATTATAACAATGGGCACAAATATTGCTACTACAATTGTCATTACTCTTAATGTATATGTACTTGAAGAGGAATTATATATATTTAAACTAAAGGCTGGATCTATTGAAGAGGGTATCAAATTTGGATATAAGCCTATAACACCCGTAAAAACTATGGTTATTATTGTTAAACAAGAGGCGAAGAAAGAATAAGTATATGAACTATGCATAAATAATCTAATACATACTAGTGATATAACAGCCAAAAGAGGCACTATTAACATTATAGGTTTATTAAAATAGTTAGAATAAAGGTCTGTATAGAAATATGTGGCTATCAGAAATACCACAGCTAATACAAATAAAACAGACCAAAGGGTTTTAGTTAGATTTTTTGCCCTCTCTGATAGCTCATTTTCAGTCTTTATAGATAACCAAAGTGATCCATGTAGCAAAAATAGAAGTAGAAACAAAAGCCCAGTTATAAGTCCATAAGGATTAAGCAAGCTTAGCAAACTGCCATAATATCCATTATCATCAAAAGGTAATCCCATAAAAATATTACCAAAGGCAACACCAAATAGAAGTGCCGCAACAAAACTTGAAATAGTTATAATAGCATCCCAAGCGTTTCTCCAGGCATCACTATCAATCTTGCTTCTAAATTCAAAAGAAACCCCTCTAAAAATAAGAGCAAATAATATAATTAAAAGTGGGGTATACAGATAGCTAAACATATAGGCATAGGTTGTTGGAAAAGCTGCAAATGTAGCACCCCCTGCAGTTACAAGCCAAACCTCATTACCATCCCATACTGGTCCAAGGGTATTTATAATCATTCTCCTTTCTACATCGTTTTTTCCAAGAAATAAATGGAGTACACCACTTCCAAGATCGAAGCCATCTAACATAAAATAAACTGCCCATAATAACCCCCACAAAGCAAACCAAATGATTTGATATATTGTTGCATCCATAGTCATCCTCCTTCATTAAGTTAATTTTGGTCCTTCTTTTGAAAATCTAAACATTAAGTAAACCCCTATTAAACCAAGTGCACCATAAAATACAACAAAACCAGTAAGGGATAATATAACCTGTGAGGTAGAAACTGTTTTTGATACGGCATCTGAGGTCTTTAAAAGACCATAAACTATCCATGGTTGTCTCCCAAGTTCAGCAACTATCCAACCAAGCTGGGCAATAATGTATGGAATTGGTATAAAATATAAAAGTAATTTTAGAAATGCTCTTTTGTTTTCTACCACATCTTTCTTTATATAAATATAAGCCATAATCGTTAATAGGATAAATAAAACTCCAAAACCAACCATAAGTCTAAAACTAAAAAATATTGGCCAAACAGGAGGTCTTTCATCTTTTGGAAATTCTTTTAAACCTTTCACTACTCCATCTACTTTATGGGTTGCAAGAAGAGATAACATCTTAGGAATAGGTAGAATCTCAAAATAATTTCTCTCATTTTTTTCGTCAGGTAGTGCAAACATATAGATAGGGGCACCTGATTCAGTCTCCCAATGGGATTCCATTGCCGCTAATTTTGTTGGTTGCACCTTTGATACCTCATAAGCATGCCAGTCACCAACAAAAAACTGTAAGATAGTAACAATAACCCCAAAAAGTGCGGCCATTTTAAAAGATTTTTTAAAAAACTCTAAATTTGACTTTTTTAAGATATGATATGCTGAAACACCTAAAACAAAAAATGCTGCTATAGTATATCCAGACAATACAGTATGAATAAATTTTGTCCAGGCATAAGGTGAAAAAACAACGGCGGCAAAATCAATCATTTCTGCCCTACTATTTCTAAGGGTATAACCAACTGGATTTTGCATCCATGCATTGGCAATTAAAATCCAGAGGGCAGATAAATTAGAACCCAAGGCAACCATCCATATTGAAAAGAGATGCGCTTTCTTAGATAGTTTATCCCATCCAAAAATCCACATACCCAAAAATGTTGACTCTAGAAAAAAAGCAACAGTAGCCTCAATGGCAAGGGGCGCACCAAATATATCCCCAACAAATCTTGAATATTCAGCCCAATTCATGCCAAACTGGAATTCTAATGTGATACCTGTAACAACACCTATTGCAAAATTAGCTAAAAATATTTTACCCCAGAATTTTGCCATAGATTTATACATTTCATTACCAGTTTTTACATATATCGTCTCCATTATCGCAATTAGAATAATAAGTCCCAATGTTAGTGGAACAAAAAAGAAGTGGAATATTGTTGTCATTGCAAACTGCAATCTTGCAAGGGTCAATGCCTCCATACTATTACC
>JAXHVM010000130.1 GCA_034189185.1 Deferribacterota bacterium | reverse complement strand
CACCATTTTTTAGATGTATTGCTTTTATTGCTGCATCTGTACCATGTCCTTCTGCTTCAGGACAAAAGGTGTATATTAATACGCCACTTATAAGACCTCCCAAGGTTGGTATAATTAATAACATCCACCGTTTAAATTCAATATTTTTTAAGGGAAATAGGAAGCTCTCTCCACCAGTCTCTTCAAGAGGTAAACCAGCTATATGATTAAGGAAAAATATAGAACTACTTTGAAGAAGTATAAAGAATATTATAGCTCCAATCCCTGAGACTATACCAACAATAATGCCTAAAATGAACCATCTGCCAATGACAGGGAGATTAAGATTCTTTAAGATATTATGTATTGTATTCATATTTTAAATTGATCAATCCACAAAGATGTATCATCTAAAAAAAACTATGTTTTGTCAATCAACTTTAATTTTTTTTGTAAAATTATTTTTAATTTTTTATTATTTTTAATATTTGATTTGATTTATATATAGCGCGTTATATAATAAAAATAAATAAACTAAATATTTTATGAAAAAATTAATTATTATATTATTATTGTTTATTTCTGCGACTCTAAGTTCTTTATATGCACAGAATGAATGCCCAAATATTGATAATTACTCATATCTACCCCCATCAATAAAGACAAATGATTATGTTAATATTTTGTTTTTGTTAGATTTCAGTGCTTCTATGCTTGAAAAAGCATTTTATAATAATACGGAAAATGAAAATCTAAGTGGTTATTTTTCGCCAGATGTGGAATACTGTATAGATACAGAATTTACTGGAACAACTGAATCACTTTTGGGGAATCTATCACCAGGAGCGATTACTGCAGTAAGTGATAACCTAACAACGGAACAACAAAATCAATTGTCAAGTATATCAGATAATGCTTCAGCCTCAAGAAACGCAAGCTCAGTGCCTGACATGTATATTGATTGTAGAGACGCATCAGCAGTCGACTTAGGATCCATCATAAGTGGACTTACTGGTGCTATAACGAGTTTAATAAGTAGTGGTGGTCTCTGTTTAACAGCTGATCAGGTTTCTGCTTTCTTAGAGCCTTTCTTACAACTTGCAGGGGCTGTTTTATCAAGTGGTGGAAGTGGTCTTGGCTATCAGATGAATGCAGCAAAGATGTCAAGGAATGACTATGTTACCCGCATCTTAACTGGCGGAGAAGTTCAAGAATTGGGTAGGTGTGTAAGTGAGGAAAGTAATAGCTGTTTAGGTATGGGAACAAGTGAGGCTTGCTGTGGTGCAAATTGCACAGCAGTTGATCTAGGTATAATATTGCAACTTGTTTTGACTGTTGCCTCTGGGGGTACTACAGCTGCAGCAAGTAGTGCAACTACAGCGGCAACTAGTGCTACAAGTGCACTTTCAGGATCATCTATCTCACTCGTTATATGCTTGCCTGGGCTAACCTCTGAGGATAATTGCTCTAGCTATACTACAGAGGAGGAATGTACATCATCACAGGATAATTGCACATGGATTGAAAGGCACGCTGTAGTCTTAGCAGATAACAATACCGCTGTTAAGTGGAATAATGCAGATTCTTTTATAGAGGATTCAGGCAGCACAGATTTAATAAGCCAAAATAATAACCTGTGTAATATGGCCCTTGATTATACTATTAATGATGGTGGCACAAATAACTATATATATGAGGCAGATAATGAGACAACTGGTTGTCTAGAAGGTATATTACAAGATATTCAAGAGTGGGATGATAGGTATAAACCTAGGTTGGGAGGTGTTTTATACTCTAGTGCAGTAGATGAGAGCGTTCCATTAGATTTTGATTATACTTCCTTAGCAAATGCTATAAATAGTGCTGAAGTTGAGAGTGGTTCTACAGCTAATACAGATAGCGCAGTTAACGAGGCAAAAAATATGCTATCTGCAGATAGTGCAATGGAATTTAATGTAGATGGGGAAAATAGTGCTGTGCCTTGCACAAAGAATCTTATATTTTATATGAGTGATGGACTATGGGGGGAAACTGACCCTATAGGTAGTTTTCATGATATATGGGCAGGAGGCAGTGCTGATTTAAATACTAGTATTTCTGGTAATCAAAATATTGAGACCTATGCATTTAATATGAATTTAGGTGAGACTGAAGAACAAACTGTTAATAGTATGCAAAATACTGCAATCTTTGGAGGGTATAGGGATTATGATAATGATGGATGGCCATGTGGTTATACAGCTTTACCTGAAGATTCTAAGAGTGAACCAATTCCAGAACCTTGTCTTGAATGGGACAGTGGTTTAGATGGGATACCAGATAATTACTTTTTATATTATGATCCGAAGGAGTATGAGAGTTTAATAAAAGCTATCTTTGAGATGGCTGTGGAAGGCGCCTTAGAGCAGCATTATAATACAACAGCACCTGCAATCATGAGATTAAATGAGGATGATATGGGTCTTTGGGTTAATGCCTTTTATTTTCCAAAACTTATACACGAGGGGTTATCTGCAAATTGGAGGGGAGATGTGCAGGCTTATTTCTTAGATGAGAATAATAGCATAAGGGAAAATGATGATAATGATACTGACGATGAAGATTATAAATTATTTGATTTTATTGTAGATAATAACACCTATTCAGATAATCTAATAACTTTTACCTCAGGTGTTTTAGGGGATAATAATGATAATGAGACCGTTGAGGAGTTATATTCAACTATGGTATTAAACTATGGTGATACCTATGATAACCTCACCCCTGTAGATTGCGACCCCTATTATAAGGCACTATTGAAGTCGAATGAAGATATAGAGAGAACTGCACCTGTATTCTCTGCATTACTTGATAATGTAACAGTTAGAACAGAGAGGATAATATTATTAAACAATAATGAAATTGATGCGTTTACAAATATTGATGAGGGCCTTCAGTTTGATAACAATACAGATACAAGAAATCTTTTAAAAGATATTTGGTGTCTTAATAGTGATGATCATATAGATAGAATTATTGATCAACTTTTAAATGGTAAGAATGGTTTTTACTTTGGTGATATTATAAATTCATCGCCCGTTATAGTTCCGCCTACATCAGTTAACAATTATCACAATAAATATAATGATCTTTCATATTATGATTATATAAATTCTGAAAAAGTTCGTAACAGGCTACCCATTGTGATTGTTGGTAGTAATGATGGCATGGTACATGCCTTTTATACAGGATTGCCAAGTGATGATTTAGATACTGGTGATAATAGAAACACCCTTGGTCTCAATATAAAAGATAGCAATTACAATAGGGAGGAATATGAAGTAGGGCAAGAGTTATGGGCGTTTATGCCCTATAATGTTTTACCCTATTTACAGTGGTATAGTGCTGAGGGCATAAGATACCATATCCCAAAGATTGACTATAACTTTACGTTGGTTGATGCCTCAATTGGTGAAAATGGCAATGCGCCACCAGACGGTGAATTAACAGGTGATAGTTGGCGCACAATCCTGGTTGGGACAATGGGCTTTGGCGGCAAAAAATATGAGGCAGGCAATAGAACGTTTAGCTCCTCAATATTTGCATTAGATGTAACAAATACCGATCCAAGCGGTAATCTAGCAAATGGTGAGGCTGGGGAAGGTGAGAAACCTCAGTTTATGTGGGAGAGACAGTTGCCAGATAATAGTCTTGCATTAACAAAACCCACTATAATTAAAGTTGTGGGGGGTGAGTCAGATAAGAATTTTGTAAATGGTGATTGGTATGTAGTTGTGGGCAGTGGCCCTAATAATCCGCAGGCAGATAATTTTACAGAGAGCCCAAAACTCTACTTCTTTAATCTCAAAAATGGTGATTTAACAGAGGTAGAGGTTAATGACCCAGAAAAGGCAATAAGCGAGATCATGGAGGTTGATTCAGATAATAACTATAGTGATGATACATTATTCTTTGGTTCATATGACAATGAAACAGGTTCTCTATATGCAGTAGATATGAGTGGGGGCAACGTTGAAGATATAGAACAACCTGAAAATATAATAAGTGATGATTATGATGCCCCTTACTTTGCAAAACCTGAAAACACCTTTGATGAGTATGGCAATATCTGGGTATATGCTGCAAGTGGTAGACTTTTTAGTGATAAAGATATGCAAAAAATAGATAATCAAACTAACGATGAATTAGCAGAGCAATATTTATTAGGGCTTAAATTTGAAAGAAATAATGATGAACAAATTATGATAAATACTATTAGTAATGTATATGATGCTACTAATACTGAGGTAGAGGCGACAGTGGAGAGTGTTTCCTGTTATTGTGCTGGGGTTTATCTAGGGAAAGCTGATAATGTATCAGGTGGGCTTACATGTAGCAATTATAGCTGCTGTGAGGGCAACAATGAGGATAATAATGAATTTGGTTGTGAAATGGTTGTAGATTTTGTAGAAAATCCACGTATTAATTCAGAAGGTGGTATTACAGTAGAAGCCTTTGCAAGGGATAGTTTTGCAGCTGATGATGCACAATATAGTGGCTGGTCTATTAGCCTAGTAGATCTAATAGATGATAATTATGCAAATAATGAGAACCTAGAATATGATTATGGAGATGATTCTCTTTCCTATGAAAGGGCTTATTCAGCACCATCTGTATTTGGATCTTTAGTGAATTTTGTTACCTATACCCCAATTGTGAATCCCTGTACAGTGGCTGGCACCACAAGACTACATTCACTGCACTTTATGACGGGCACCCCATCTGGACAAATAACCTTTATGAGTGGCGACAATATACTTGAAAGCTCAACTGGTATTAACATAGGAGATACTGTCACAATGTCAGGAAGCACAGTTGTTGGTAGAGAGGGAATAAGCTTGCCACCCCCGACGGGTAAATCTATGACTAGTATAACAAATAAAGATGGTACTACTACAACCTTTGTTGGTTCAACTAGAATTACAGGGCAAAGCTCAGAAAACTCTTCTAGTGTTAATAGCAAGGTTATATTCAAAAAGATTAGATAATGGCATATATTTTTTCTAGCTTGCTACGAGATGTAAAGAATGACAGAAAAGCCTTTACTGTTATTGAACTTATTGTTGTTATTGCAATTATTGCAATACTTCTTGCGTTGTCGGTAATTGCTGTAAATAAGATTATAAGGCGTGAACATGTTGTTAGTGAAGCTGACAGACTAGCATCCCTTTTAAAAGAGGCGCAGAAATATT
>JAXHVM010000129.1 GCA_034189185.1 Deferribacterota bacterium | reverse complement strand
ATGTATCATTTGTTATATATATTTTTATGTGTTTGATGGAGGTTTGTTATGTCTAGTTTAAGGATTGATTATAATTTTGCTACATCTAAATATATTGATTGTGGTATTGATGATATCGAGGAATATAAAAATAACGTCAAGAGAGGTTTATCTGAATTAATAAAATTAACCCAAGCTGGGGAAGTTGGTTTTCCGAAACTAACAACCTTTAATTTTGATGAGGTGAAAAAATTTTCAAAATCTATAACAGGAAAATTTAATGATTTAATAGTTGTTGGAATAGGTGGCTCATCATTGGGTTTTGAGGCTATAGCCAATGCATTATTACCATATGGACATAACTCACTTTCCTTTGCAGAGAGGGGAGGATATCCAAGGGTGTGGATTGCCGATAACGTTGACCCCCATAAAAGCTATTGGATTGCTAAAAATTGTTTACCCCAGGATACATTACTATGTGTTATAACAAAATCTGGTACAACTGTTGAGACTATAAGTAATTTTTTATATCTATATAATTGGATGAAAGAGGATGTTAATGACATAAATGAACATATTGTTGTAGTAACTGATAATAATGATAATCCTCTTAGAAAGTATGCCGTAGAACGTGGGATTAAGACATTTGATATACCATCGAATGTTGGCGGGAGATATTCAGTCTTGTCAGTTGTCGGTATGTTGCCATCCTTCATTGTTGGATTAGATATAGATGCATTTTTGGAGGGTGCAAAAAAAATTGTTGAATCAAACTATGAACAAGTCTTGTGTTTGGCTGCTATATATAGTTATTATATCGATAAAAAATACAATATTAATGTTATGATGCCCTATACAACAAGATTGAAAGGGTTTTCAAATTGGTTTTGTCAATTGTGGGCTGAGAGTTTAGGAAAAAAATATGATTTAGGTAACAATGTTGTTAATTTTGGGACTACCCCATATTCATCTGTTGGGGCAAATGACCAACATTCATTAGTCCAATTGTTCAAAGAGGGGCCAAAAGATAAATTAACAACCTTTATAGAAGTGGATAACCATGATTTGGATATTGATATAAAGGATTCATTAATAGAGGATTTTAATTTTCTTAAAGATAAGAAATTGGGATCTCTAATAAATATCGAACTTAAAGCTACAGAGGTTTCACTTAGAAGTGAGGATAAACCTACAATAAAGTTAGTTTTAGAAAATATTGATGAGAGTTCACTTGGGCAATTATTTATGTTATATCAGTATGTTGTTGCAGTTATTGGGTTAACATATAATATTAATCCCTTTGATCAACCAGGAGTAGAAGAGGGAAAACAATATACCTATGCATTAATGGGTAGAAAGGGTTTTGATGAGAAAAAGAGTGAATTTGAAAGGAAATATATAAAGGATGATGAGTTTATCATTTGATAATAAATTATTCTCTAAATTATATAATTTTGCAAATAAAAGATTAATTGTTGCTTATTCAGGAGGGAAAGATTCTACTGCACTGCTACACTATCTAGCAGTCAAAAGGCATTTATTTAATTATTCTCTGTTTCCAGTTTATATCAATCACAATCTACGTAAAGATATAGAACAAGAGATTAAAAAATGTAGCGCATTCTGTGAACAATTAGGATTAGATTTAATAATATATAATATTGATGTATATAAACTTGTAAATAATGAGAAAATGTCCATTGAAGAAGCTGCAAGAAAATTAAGATATGCTGAGCTATTTAGAGCTTTAGAGAACTTTAATTGTGATTACATATTGTTGGCCCACACCTATAATGATTTAATTGAGAATTTCTTTATAAAGATAATGAGAGGTACCTCTATTTTTAGTCTAAAGGGCTTTAATGCCTCCCCTGTACTAAAAAGACCACTTTTAGATATAAGTACAGAGGAAGTGATAGAATATAATAATGCATATTATTTAGAGTATATTTTTGATGAAAGTAATAATGATGATAGATTTTTGAGGAATTGGGTTAGACACAATATAGTTGCAAAGATTCTAGAAAAAAATAGGTCTTTTCTGAAAAATATCTCTTATATACAAGAGGAATCTAAACTAATTAGTGATTATATTTCTAAGAAAATAGATGTAGATTATTTAGCGCTAAAAGATTATATTAGAATAAATAAAAAAGATTTTTTAAAACTAGAGAAGGTTGAAAGGCTTTTTTTTCTCTCAAGGGTTATGCCTATACAGATAAGTAGAAGCATAATTGATGAGATAAATAAAATTATAGATTTAAAGAATTCAAAGAGGTTGTCTTTGCCAAATAATTATATATTTGAGGTAACCTATGATAATATATATATATTTAAAAAAGACCTAATAAAAGCTTTTAAAATAATAAAAGGAAAGGGGAGTGATTGTATTAAGATAGAGCACTTAAGAAAGATTGTTTTTTTTGATGATACTTTAAGCAAGGAGGTTTTATCTATTAGAAATAGAAAGAAAGGAGATAGGTTAAATAGAAAGAAACTAAAAGATATCTTCATAGATAAAAAAATTGATCTATTTAAAAGAGATACTTCAATAATTGTTGAGAGAAATAATAATATAGTGTATGTAGAGCATATTTATAAAGATAAAAATTACAGCATTAAGGTATATAATGAAGATGAAAGATTATGCGTTAGTTAAGTATATAGACAATAAAAGTATATCAGAAAAGGTTTCTGAGTTGTCAGAAAAAATTAATAATGATTTTAAGGATGCAGACTCACTATTGTTTATAGGTGTATTAAAGGGTGCATGGATGTTTTTAGCTGATATAGTGAGAAATGTAAATTTATCATTAGATATAAGTTTTATTGCTGTATCTAGTTATTTAGACAAGACAGAGACTAGTGGTGTAGTTAGGATTTTATGGGATGTAGATGTACCACTTGCAGGCAAAGATGTTTTTCTAATTGAAGATATTGTAGATTCAGGATTGACATTAAAACATTTAAAAGAATTATTTTATGTTAGAGATCCGAAGAGTATAAATGTTTGTTGTCTTTTAGATAAGCCTTCTAAAAGATTGGTTGATATAGATATTGATTATGTTGGTTTTACAATACCTGACTATTTTGTTGTAGGTTATGGTATGGATTATGCAGGTAAGCATAGAAATTTAAAAGATATTTATAGGTTAGAATTTAACAAGTAATTTAGGGGGTATGATGAACAATTTATATAAAAATTTAATGCTATGGTTTGTAATTGCATTAATTATGGTCGTGTTGTTTAATTTCTTCAACACAACCACACAGACAAGAAATAAGATATCTTATACAGAATTTATTGAAAGTGTTGAAAGTGGAAAAGTTTCAAAGGTGACTATACAAGAGGACTATGTTAAGGGTGAATTTAAAAGTGGCACCCTTTTTGAAACTAATTTGCCAAATGATCCTGACTTAGTAAAGATTTTAAGGGATAATAATGTTGAAATCTATGTAAAGCCTCCAGAAAAAAGTCCGTGGTATGTTCAGGTACTAATATCATGGCTACCTTTTATATTGCTTATAGCTATTTGGATATTTTTTATGAAACAAATGCAAGGCGCAGGAGGAAAAGCCTTTAGTTTTGGAAAGAGTAAGGCAAAATTGTTAACCCAAGGTTATCCAAAGATAACCTTCGATGATGTTGCAGGTGCCGACGAGGCAAAGGAGGAATTAAAAGAGATAATTGATTTTTTGAAGGATCCACAGAAGTTTCAAAAATTAGGTGGTAAAATACCCAAAGGTGTTTTATTAGTAGGTTCTCCTGGTACAGGTAAGACCTTAATGGCAAAAGCTGTTGCTGGTGAGGCAGGTGTTCCCTTTTTTAGCATTAGTGGTTCAGAGTTTGTCGAGATGTTTGTAGGTGTTGGTGCCTCAAGGGTTAGGGATTTATTTGAACAGGGCAAAAAACATGCCCCTTGTATTATATTTATTGATGAAATAGATGCTGTTGGTAGACACAGAGGAGCAGGTTTAGGTGGAGGACATGATGAAAGAGAGCAGACGTTAAATCAGATTTTAGTAGAGATGGATGGTTTTACCACAAATGAGGGTGTAATCTTAATTGCTGCAACAAATAGGCCTGATGTATTAGACCCAGCCTTATTAAGACCTGGTAGGTTTGATAGACAGATTGTTGTGCCTAGACCTGATGTTAAAGGAAGATACGAAATATTGAAAACCCATGTTAAAAAAGTAAAGCTAGCAGAGGATGTTGATTTGGAAGTAATAGCTAAAGGTACCCCTGGTTTTGCAGGTGCAGAGTTGGCAAATTTGGTTAATGAAGCTGCATTAATAGCTGCTAGGAAAAATAAAGAAAAGGTTGAAATGGAGGATTTAGAGGAAGCTAAGGATAAGGTAATGATGGGGAAAGAAAGGAGAAGTTTAGTTATCACTGATGAAGAGAAAAAGAGGATAGCCTATCATGAAGCTGGTCATGCAATTGTTGCTAAATTAACACCTGGTAATGATCCTGTGCACAAAGTTTCAATTATACCAAGGGGGTTAGCTCTAGGTATTACTCAACAACTTCCAAAAGATGATAGATATTTATTTACAAAAGAATATTTGTATGGGACTATCTGTGTTTTAATGGGCGGCAGGATTGCTGAAGAGCTTATTTTTGGCGATATTTCTACAGGAGCTGGTAATGATATTGAGAGAGCTACTGATATTGCAAGAAAAATGATTTGTGAATGGGGTATGAGTGATAAATTAGGCCCACTGACATTTGGCAAAAAAGATGAGGCTATCTTTTTAGGTAAGGAGTTATCAACCCAAAAAAATTATAGTGAGAAAACTGCTATAATGATTGATGAGGAGATTAAGAGTATAGTTCAACAATGCTATAAGAGAGCAAAAAATTTGTTAAGTGAATATAAAAAGGTATTAGAAAAAGTAGCTAGGCTATTGCTTGAAAAAGAAACAATAGATGGTAAACAGATAGATGAGTTTATAGAGAACTCAAAGAAAGAAAACACAGATGATAAAACCATTATATGCAACCAAAAATAGATTGAGAAATGAAATAAAGCGAGTCGGTGTAGATCCTTATGCAGAGTATCTAATAAATAAAGGCTTACCCTTTAATATAAGAATTAAGAATTTAAGACCCTGTCAAGCTAATATAATAAAACAAGAGGCATTAGCAGTTGGAATTGATGCTGCTGTAGCACGTGATGTTGTAAGCTGTTCACGGGATATATCTGATGTTTGTTTGTTTGCACATATTCATGGTTT
>JAXHVM010000128.1 GCA_034189185.1 Deferribacterota bacterium | reverse complement strand
TTTAATAAAAAATAATGAGATCACTGATTTTTGTTACACATCACAGGCAAAGGTAAATAATTTTAGGCCACAAATCAAAATTAATTTAGTGTTTGCAAACAGAAAAATAATTGTTTAACCTGCAAACTCTAAGAAGGAAAATATAATGCGTCTAAAAGCATATATTGCACTGCTATTGGTGATATTAATGTATTCAGGTAATATCCTTGTGGGCAAAGCTATCAATGAGCTTCCTCCCTTTACAATTGCATTGGGCCGCCTAACGGTGGCCTTTATTATATTAACACCTATAGGTTTTCCTCAGGCTATTAAAGATAAAAATCTTTACTTGCAATACAAATTACCTCTGTTGATAATGACTCTTACGGGTGTCACATTTTTTAGCTCCTTTGTTTACAGCGCGTTACAGTTTACAAGCTCAACAAATGTTTCTATTCTGGAAACTATTATTCCCGCACTTGCAGTTATATTGAGTGTATTGTTTCTGAAAGAAAAAATCACACTTGTTCAATGGCTAGGGGTAATTATTTCTTTTGTCGGTGCTATTTGGGTCGTAGCAAATGGTAATTTGAGTTTCTTTATAAAGCATGCCCCAAACAAAGGCGATATAATAATGGTAGTAGCAATTATATTCTGGGCAATATATTCTTTGTATGTTAAGCAATATATGTATAACTTCCGGATTTTCGGGATTATATGGCTTATGACCGGTATTTCGGTAATAATTTTATTGCCAATTGTAATGGTTGAATGGTGGATAACAGGAATACCAAATATTTTTCAGGCCGGCAAACTGGCAGGTATTTTTTATTTAGGTATATTTCCCTCTTTTATAGCCTTAATACTTTATAGCAGATCAGTAATCATTTTGGGAGCAGGCAAGGCTTCTGTTATGTTAAATCTATTGCCTGTATTTACAATGCTTGGAGCATACTTTCTACTTAATGAGCACATCTCTTTTTCTCAAATTCTTGGCTCCATTATTGTAATTTCAGGAGTGACAATGACAATAAGAATAAATTAAATTTATTTATTCAATGAAATATATTTCATATATCTGTTCTTAAAAATATTTATTCCGAAGCTACATTATTTTCTTTTAAAAATATTTGCTCCTGTAGTGAGAGCTTCGCACAATACCGCAAAGAACTAAATTTTGAGAGCAAAAAACGGTGTAACTATCCAAAAATATTGACATAAAGCCTTCGATATCGTCATTAATAACTCGGGAACCCAAGCTATAATTAATTTTTTTCTACTAAATTTGATTTTGTATCAAAATATCTTCTAATTGCCACGTTTAAACAAGCTATAAAAGCCTCGTCTGAAGGAGCCCAATATTTATTCCGTATTATTTTAGATAATTCCTCACTTCCTTTTTTTAAATCATATCCTATTAGTAATCTTTTAAAAAATCTTTTTGCCAAATCGGTAATTAACGTTAATTCAGCATCAACAATTGTGTCATTAAGGGTATCTATTTCTAAGACTACACCTGCATATTTGTATAGTTCATGCATAGAAGTACCTCTTGGTGCTGGAGTATATGCTGTGACCAAAACTGTGCTATTTTTAATTCATGAACCTCTAGTTTTATAATTAAAATTATATTTATATATTTATATCATGTAAATTTTCAATTTTTTATAATATAATAATTAGTTGAATGTTCTTTAATTATTTCAAGTCTACAGTTTCTTTATAATACTTTTTGTTATAAGTAACTACTTGTATGCAGTAAACTATTATAAAATTATTACATTTTTATACCCTAATTGGTAATAATTTGACTCTATATCTTACTTTTCTAACATGAAACGTTTGCTTTTAAAAATTTAATAATAGTTTTTAATATTATTGCAATTTTTTATAATGTTGTTATTATTTAGATATATTTGTTTGTATGGAAAAAACATTTAATACAGTTCTAGGTGAAATCTCTTCAGAAAAATTGGGAAAGACACTCATAATATATAAAAGGAGGATAAACTTATGAAGGGAAAGATGAAAGATTTGCGTTTATATAAAACAAACTCTAATATAGCTGAGGCTTTAAAACTTGAAGAGGTGGATATTTCTGAGATTGGGCCAAAGGATGTTCTACTTGATGTTAAAGCTACAGGCCTTTGTGGTTCTGATATACATATGATAGATGGGTCAACAGTACTGCCACGATACCCAATTACTTTAGGCCATGAGACTGCAGGAATTATTTGTGAGGTTGGTGAAGATGTTAAAGATTGGAGCGTTGGGGATAGGGTATGTGTTAATTTTATACAAACATGTGGAAAGTGTTTGCCATGTAAACTTGGTAGACCATCCATATGTATTAACAAAAAACGAATAGGAATGGAAGAAGATGGTGCATATGCAGAATATGTAAAGGTGCCTGCAGAAACTCTTATAAAACTACCAGATAATGTTCCTTTTGACCAAGCTGCTATATGCACAGATGCTGTAGCAACACCCTTTCACGCTATAAGCAAAAGATCAAATATGAGACCTGGAGATAGTGTTGCAATTTTTGGTTTGGGTGGGTTAGGTGTACATGCTGTTGAGCTTTCAAAAATGTGTGGGGCTGGTTTTGTTATTGGTGTTGATGTGGATGATTATATATGTGAAAGAGCAAAGAAGATGTTTGGTGCAGATTACACAATAAATGCTAGAGAAAAAGAACCTGTTGCTGAAATTATAAAAACAACAGGATGTGGTGTAGATATCTCAATGGAAATTATAGGCTTGCCGAAAACACAAGAACAAGCAATAAATAGCTTAAGACCAGGTGGAAGAGCGTTGATAATAGGCCTTGGAGCAGAACCTGTTAAACTACCAAGTGTAGCTATTTTTGCTAGGCAAGAATTTGATGTGGTGGGTTGTTATGCCTTTGAAAATTTAGAAATAGAAAGGATAATTAAGCTAGTTTCTATGGGAAGGCTAGATCTAAGTAAATCAGTAACATCCCATATCAAGTTAGAAGAAATTGGTAAAGGTTTAGATGATTTGCATCATAAAAAAGGTTATCCTATAAGGATAGTTGCTGTGTAGGAATAAATTTTATAAATAGTAATAAATTATAAAAAATGACATTTTTTACTTTAATTAAATCTTTAGCTTTGTGCAAAGCTAAATTAGTGACAAACTTTGAGACGGAATTAATGGGTTTTATAGATATTTATAAGAATATCATTTTAAAAAATACATAATGTATTAATAAGATAGTTCAGATGTTCTTAGCCAGTGGCAAAGTAATAGACTACAAAGATAATGTACAAAATATTAGTAGGAGGTAACATTATGAAAGAAAAGGATTGGACCATAGATAAATGGATGTATAAGCCTGATGAAATGTTTAGTGTGAAAGATATGGTAACATTTGTTACAGGAGCTGCATCCGGATTAGGTCGAGCTATAGCACTAGGTTTTGATGCGTTGGGTGCAAAAGTAATTTTGGCAGATATAAATGAAGAAGGAATAGAAGAAACAGCAAAAGAATGTAATGGAGATATATTGAGAATCAAACTTGACGTAACTGATATTAATAGTGTACAAGAAGCTGTCAAAAAGAGTGTAGCTAAATATAAAAAAATCGATGTTTCCTTTAACATTCCTGGAATTAATATAAGAAAGCCTGCATTGGAGCTAACCTATGATGAGTTCGATAAAATAATGAAAGTTAATCTTTACGGTGTTTTTATGTGTGCTAAAGAAGTCGGAAAAATTATGTATGATCAGAAAAAAGGAAGTATGATTAATATGGCTTCTATTTTTTCAGAAATAATTATGCCAAAACAGATAGGTTACGCTAGCAGTAAAGGAGCTGTACGACAAATGACAAGGGTACTAGCAGCAGAATGGGCACCATTTGTAAGAGTGAACGCTATTGGTCCTGCATATATTGAAACATCACTTGTAAAGGAAGTTATGAAAGACAAATCTTGGTATGATAATATTAGAAATCAAAATATGTTTAAACGCTTTGGCAAACCAGAAGAAATTGTTGGACCAGCAGTATTTTTAGCTTCAAATGCAAGTAGCCTTGTAACAGGTTTTTTGCTATTGGCAGATGCTGGCTGGCACTGTTTTGGTGGATCAGTTTAACCTTACTAAATAATTTAATAAACATTTACTATAAAGGATATTTCATAAAATTGTCAAATAATATTTATTAGCTTTTTTTAAAAGCAAGTAGTAGCCTACTATCGGAATAAAAAAGAAAGTTTTAAATAGTTATTTTAACAAAAAATACCAACCACTCAGACATAACTAATACTGATTATGTTAAATAAAGTGTTAATAATATGCTTAATAACATAAAGATATTACTTATTAAAACTTTAAATTCAAAAAATCCTATTCTATATTTTTTTAGTTTGAAATACTAAGTGTTTTTATTATTTTTATTTTTTACATCAATTTGACTTGATATTCGCTTTAGTATCTTATAATCTTATTGTTTTTATATAACTAAAGAGGGGGTATCAATGAAACACTATCTTTTTAAAATTATGTTGTTTTTTGTTGTTTTGTCTTTGCCTGTTACTGTATTAGCAATACAACTGGAATTACATGGTCGTATGGACAATCGTTTTCAATTGTATACAAATCAGAATGCTTGGTTTGTTTCTGAGCAGCAAGGTCGAATTAGTGATGAAGACCTTGAGGATACCTTTGGGGAGATAAAATACCAATTCTGGTTTGAAGGCACCTCAGATGACGAAAATGTTAAGGCAGTATATGCAATGGAAGTTGGAGGCGTGCGCTTTGGAGAAGTAAGTAAAGGTGGTGGATATTCAGGAGATGGGGTTAATGTTGAGACAAGATGGGGTTATGTTGATTTTAGGTTACCTGGGTTAGATAAATACGGTTTTGATACAAGAACAAAGATAGGCTTACAACCAGTTAATATTAACCCTTGGTTATGGAAAGAAACAGCGATGGGTATATTGTTTGATGGTTCACACAATGCCTTTGACTATCAACTAGGTTGGATTAGAGGATATGAGGTAAGTGTTATAAGAGATGTCGATGAGGGCATTAGGGATGAGGATGCCTTCTACGGAAAAATATATTATAATATGGGAGAGGGTAATAAAGTAGGTTTTTTTGTTTTATATCAAACAAGTGATTCTGACAGAGAGGCAGAAGAAAATGATGAGATAACCTCACAACTGTGGGAAGTAAAACGCTTTGAGGATAATGCAGATTTAGATATTGTTACTTTAGGTTTAGATG
>JAXHVM010000127.1 GCA_034189185.1 Deferribacterota bacterium | reverse complement strand
GGAGCGAACAGCGTAAGGAAGATATAAAAGAAAGTGAGAATAATATAAATAAATAATAACTTAGAAATAATATTTACATTTATATTAATTTATTCTATAAATATTAAATGTAAAATTATGTATGGGGGTTATTTATGAGCAAATCTTTAAAAGGCACAAAAACACTTGATAATTTAATATCCGCCTTTGCAGGCGAGTCACAAGCTAGAAATAGATACACCTATTATGCATCAATTGCAGATAAAGAAGGATACAAGCAGATAGCAGATATATTTTTAGAGACAGCAGATAATGAAAGGATGCATGCAAAAAGGTTTTATGACCATATAATAGAAAACTTAGATGCAAAAGAAGTGATGACATTAGAGCTAAAAACAACTGAGTATCCTTTTTCACTCGGCAATACTGTGCAAAACCTAAAAGCAGCTGCCTTTGGAGAGCACGAAGAAAACACAAAACTATATCCTGAAGCTGCAAAAATAGCTGAAGAAGAGGGTTTTAAAGATGTTGCAATAAGATTTAATAGAATAACTGATGTAGAAAAAAGACATGAAATAAGGTTTGTAAAATTGGCAGAAAATATTGAAAAAGGACTTGTTTTTAAAAAAGAAAGAAAAGTTTTGTGGAAATGTAGAAAATGTGGTTATATCCATGAGGGCTATGAACCACCTGCAAAATGTCCTGCCTGTGACCACCCTAAGGAATTTTATGAAATATTTATAGAAAATTATTAATATTTTAAGTATATATTAACCAACTTTTAAACATATTTACCAAGATTAACTAAATGTTTAAATATTTATTAATATTTTTAGTAATATTATTATGTCCTCAAATATATGCCTTAGATATAAATTTTTTACCCCACTGGGAGAAAGAAGGACGAATATCCTATGCTTCAAGTAGTGGTAATACTGACGATGATGAACTATCTATTAGAATAAAAGTTAACAAACCTAAAGGTAATGATAGATTTTTTTCAGATTTAGAATATTATTTGGAGAGTGAAGATGGTGATGAAACAGAGAATGAACTAACAATTAACTTACGCTACGAACACACAATTAGGAAAAAACTTTTTTACTTTATTAATGGCTACTATAAGAGAGATGAATTTTCGGGAACCCTCTCGAGAACTTATGCAGGCCCTGGCTTAGGTTATACATTAATAGATACTGACAAGCATAATCTACAAATATTAGACTCACTAAACTACGAATATGAAAGTATTAAAGAAAAACCTAACTCATCAAATGTTAATAATGTTTTAAGAATTATATATACATATAACATATATAAAAATATAGAATTTAGCGAAGAATTTAGTTATGATATAGCATTTAATAATACAGATAGATATTTTGTAGACTCAGAATCTTCTCTAGATTTCAAAATAAATAAACATTTATCAATTGTCTTCAATTATATAGTAGAATATCAAAATATTATACCCGAAGATGAATACAAACACACAGATAAAAAATTTCTGGTTTCCTTGGCATTTAAATTTTAATTATAGTCTTTATTAAAAACCTGTAAATAAATTATTTAAAAAGATCCTTTGATATATTTACCCTTTTTTCAGCATCATTAGGTATATTATCTAAACTATCAATTAATCTTAACCTAGGTTCTAAACCACAGGCATTAGCCAATTGAATATTTAAACCAGGTCTTGCATTAATTTCTAATACTAAAGGCCCTAAATCCTCATCAACTACGATATCAACTCCAATATATTGTAGAAAAGTAAAATCAAAACACTTGCTAGCTATTTTAAGAGAATCTTCCCAAAAAGGCACTTGCAAACCTGAAAGCTCAACTGCTGTATCAATATGCTCATATATAAATTTATTGCCAATAATAGCATGATTTGTTCTGCCATTTACTAAACTCACACCTACACCAATTGCTCCCTGATGTAAATTGGCCTTACCATCAGAAAAACTTGTAGGCAATCGCATCATTGCCATAACAGGGATTCCTTTATAAACAATTATCCTTACATCAGGCACCCCTTTAAAGGATATTTTATCAAAAAATGGATCAGGTTTTACACGATATTCAATCATAGCGCTATCAGGGCTTCCACCTAGACTATAAACACCAGATAATATATTAACAATATGATACTTTAATACTTCTAAATCTACAAGTGTTCCATCAGGCCTTACAAATCTATCTTTAATTCTACCAGTTATAACAAAAATCCCATGGCCTTGACTACCCCTAATTGGCTTTATAACAAAATCATCTAATTTTGCTATTAACATCTCAAGACTTTTTATCTGTCTATTTATTTCTATAACACCATAGAGCTTTGGCACAGCTATATTATGCTCTATCGCCAATTTTTTCGTCTCTAACTTATTATCAACAAGAGGATAGTATTTTCTACTATTTATAGGGAGTATATAGACTGCATTTCTTTTATTTATACCTAATATACCAAGTTTTCTTAACCTATTATATGGATTTAGCATTATTATTTTTTATGTATTAATAAATATCTATATCTATAAAACTCAAGCAGTCTATAACCTGTATATCTACCCATAAGAATCATTATTCCAAGAATAACAAGTAATAGCTCAGGGAATAGGAAGAACAAATGTTGTAAAATACTATTTTGCATAAAAAAATACCCAATCACAGCAACTATCAAACTGCCTACCCCTTGTTTCAGAGCTTCCGATCTTCCCCTTTCTTCCCACACAATTGATAATCTTTCTATTGTCATAGTAATAATTACCAGTGGAAACAATGCAATTGATAGTGCACTTGGAATACCTAACTTATTGCTAATAATACTAATTACTAACATCAACAATATAACAATTGTTAAAATAGCAGATAATCTTGGTATCATAAGTAGCTTTAATTTTTCTAAATAAAATCTTAAGAATAATCCCACACTAACAATAATAGTAAATAAAATTATACCCAATAATAGATGGGTTTCCCTAAAAGAGAGAGCAATTAATATGGGCATAAATGTACCATTTGTCTCTATACCTATAAAATTTCTCATAAATACAACAACTAAAGCCCCTAGCGGTAATAGTAATAAAATTCTATATAAATTTTGTGTATTTACAGGCAAGCTTAATAGAGAATATTCTATTAAAGGGGATTTGCTAACATCAACATTTTCTTTTATAATTGGCAAAATCTCTTTAAATGCTCTAATTATTGATATATTAAGATCAACAATCTTCCCACCTGATATTGTAACAGGATTTTCACTCTCTGTTTTCCAAATAAAGGTATCGTTAGGGATACCACTAGAGCCTGTTTTAGGATTAAGCGCTATCCATTCACTTCCATTATTTACCTCTAGAAAAGGCATAAACCTAGCATTTCTTGCGCCGTCTTTAAGTTGTAATAAATAAATAAGGCGAGCTGGTATATGGGCACCTGCTAAAATGTATTTTATTTTTAGAGCAAGATCTCTATCGCCTCTAACATCTTTCATCAATATTTTAATATTTTCAGATTCACTATTTTCATTAACCACCTTTATTAATTCCTTAGAAAAGGTTACAATATCAGCAGATGATCTTCTCACCCTTGATAAAATTGCATTTACTGCAGTTCTCTCTATATCAGTATACTTGGGTGTTGGAACATATGAAATCATTGGTTTTATTCTTCTTGCATTTCTGCCAGGGGCGCTAGAGAGCTGTATTCTATAGTAAAGTATATCTCTCCCACTATCTTTTCTAACAGCCCATAAAATATATCTATTTACACCATCATCTTCTATTGTTTGCCCGTATTCACCAGATACAAAATCTTCATTTATAACTTGATAATTATATGGTTTCTTTGGTATGTAGAATTTAATCTTTGTAGGACCATTATCTACATCAACAGTTATCTTAGCCTCAACTGTCCATATCTCTGATTTCTTATCAGGTGTTAGTGGTAAATTTAAATCATATATTTTAACAGCAAATATTAACAGACCTATAATAATTAAAATAGAAGATAAGAGCTTAACAGGCCATTCATTCATATTTAGTTTTTATACCCACATAATTACTCACATAATATTGAGAGAAATAAATAATACAACAATTATTCATTATTTATTATCAGTCTTTTCATCTTTCAAATAATTACTACATTTATTAATATCTGCTTTATAGTTTATTTTTGGATCTATAACAAAACCATTTTTTTTCATAAGACTTCTACCTAGTAAAACTGGTGAACTAAATCCAGATCTATTAGCAATTGAAAATTCATCTTCATATTTTTTACCATCAAAACAAAAAGTTAATAATACAACTGGTCTTTTCTCATCATCTTTCTCATCTTTTTGTTCATAATAGGCAAATCTAACAAAAGGTGCTTTGATATCCAGCTCTTTCTCTTTACCATCTTCTTCCCATTCAAAATGAAATTTTACAAATTTTTTATCCTCTTCTTCAATAATATTAATATCTTCTCCATGTATAGATGAGGTATCTGCCCCTGTGTCCATTTTAGCTTTTAACTTAACTCCATAGGGAATAAGTACAATATTCTCATAAAAACCAAAGACACTCTTACTCATAATTTTTTCCGCTGCGGATAAGTTTAAAGTGGTTAAAACTAAAATTGTAATAAATAATAAACTAAGCTTAGATATTCTTCGCATTTTTTAACCCCTTTTCTATATAATTTTTTCACTATTAATGATTAGCTGAAATTAATTTAAGTTCATAAATTATAACAAATTCTGGATTTTATTTAATATGCCCGGGGCCGGAATCGAACCGGCACGGGTGAAAACACCCACAGGATTTTAAGTCCTGTGCGTCTACCTAGTTCCGCCACCCGGGCAAAATTGAATCTATTGATTCTATAAATAGAATTAATAGACCTAAGAGCCTTATATGTCAAGCTTAAATTAATAAAATATGCAATTCTATATCTCTACAATTGTAACAGCCTCACCACCTTCATCAGCATTTGCTATTCTATATGATTTCACATATTTATTATTCTTTAAATACTCATGCACACCTTTTTTCAACTTCCCTGTCCCTCTGCCATGAATAATATAAAAGACCTCTACATTATTTAAAAGC
Source organism: Deferribacterota bacterium (assembly GCA_034189185.1). Classification (NCBI taxonomy): domain Bacteria; kingdom Pseudomonadati; phylum Deferribacterota; species Deferribacterota bacterium. The sequence continues at coordinate 176 of JAXHVM010000127.1, read as the reverse complement.
ATAACAGATATAAAATTATCCAGCTCTTCAAGGGCTTCTTCAACAGTTTTGCCAACTAAATTTAATTCATTCTTTTCTTTTGTAAACTCCTTAGTAATTATATTTATTTTTTCATTATTATCATTTATCTTTACGCCTTTTAGATCTCTTTTATCAATATAAATCTTTTTGTTATC
>JAXHVM010000126.1 GCA_034189185.1 Deferribacterota bacterium | reverse complement strand
ATTAAACCCTTATCTTCTATCCTATTTACTACTTTTAATTTTGCCTCTATGTAATTATTAAAATTTTCATACCTATCTAAATGATCTAAATCTATATTTGTAATAATTAGTCTTTTAGCTTTAAATAGCTTCAATAATTCTATCTGAAAACTACTTAGTTCAACTACATAATAATCATGTCTCTCTTTATCTACTACATCTGTAAAAGGTTTGCCTATATTCCCACAAAGGACAGCATCCCTACTAAATGCATGTAATATTTGTTCTAAAAGATAAGCTGTTGTTGACTTGCCATTTGTTCCTGTAACAACAATAATTTTCTCTGGATCATTTATCAAAGAATAGGCTAGATCAATCTCGCTTATTACTTTATCTCTATCAATCATAGGATATTTTTTACAGTCAATCCCTGGGCTTACAACAATGAGATTAAAATCTTTTGAATCTAAATCTAGAATATTTTTTACTCCATATAATGAATCATCAAATACCTCAATTACATCAGCGCCCCTGTTTCTTAAAATTATTTCTGATGCTTTACCACTTTTACCATAACCCAATATTGCAACCTTCATAACTACCTCAATTTCAATGTACTTAGAGCTATTAATGCAAAAATAAATGATATAATCCAAAACCTAACGATAATTTTTGGTTCAGACCAATCTTTCATTTCAAAGTGATGGTGTATTGGTGCCATCTTAAATAACCTCTTCCCCCTCGTTGCCTTAAAGAAAGTTACTTGCAATATAACCGATAGTGTTTCAATAACAAAAACAATCCCCACAATTGCAAGAACTATCTCTTGTTTTGATATTATTGACACTGTGCCAAGGGCACCCCCAATTGACAAACTACCCATATCTCCCATAATCACAGAGGCTGGATATGCATTAAACCACAAAAAGCCTAAGCCCCCACCTACCATAGAACCACAGAAAATTGAGAGTTCACCACAATTTCTAACATATAAAATATCTAGATAATCTGAAATCTTTACATTGCCTGCAACATAAATAAAAACAATAAAAGTGCCAAAGGCTATTACTGATGGCATAATTGCTAAACCGTCTAATCCATCAGTTAAATTAACAGCATTTGCTGCCCCAACAATTATGAAAATAGCTAATACATAATAAAAGTACCCTACATCAAAAACCCACGTCTTGATAAATGGCAAAGCCAACTTGGTAGCATTCCCCGTTGAATCAACCATTACAACCATATGTACAGCTAAAATGGCCAAAATAACTTCAATAGTAAATTTTAATTTTGCGCTTAAACCAAAAGGTCTCTCTAAAACTGCCTTCACATAATCATCAATGAATCCTAATATACCCAATGATATAAATACAAATAAAACTATCCAAAGATAACTATTCCTTAGGTCTGACCACAGTAATGATGAAACAACTGCGCTTATAATTATAAGTAGCCCCCCCATTGTAGGGGCTTCTTTCTTCGTTTTATGACTTTCAGGTTCAAAACCTTTAAATTTTTGACCAATATTGAATTTTCTTAAAAGACTAATTATTAAAGGCCCAAAGATAAGAGCCAGTACAAATGCAGTTATTATGGCATAAACAGTCCTAAATGTTATATATCTAAATATATTAAAAATACTATAATAGTCTGATAATGGATAAAGCAAATTATACAACATTTACTTTCTCCCCTAATGACTTTAACGGCCCAATAAGTGTATCAAAACTTTCTCTTCTTGAAGCTTTAATCACTATATATGTAGTTTTAGTATGTGTTAATAAGCCTTCGACCTTACTAATAGCTCTATTCTTTTCATCACAATATTGAACATTTATAAGATCCCTAAATTTTAAGTAATTATTGCCCACCAACACAAAACTTATATTTTTCTTATTTTTTACTATTTCGTATAGTCTATTATACAAACAATCTTCATAACCATCTATCTCCGCCATTTCACCAAGTACGAATATTTTATTGACATTTTCAATCTCATCTAAAGAATCAATAGAAGTTACTATAGAGTCAAAGGAAGCATTATATGTATCATCTATGATTTTTATTCCACCACTTTTTATAATATCACCTCTACCATCAAGGGCTTTAAAACAAGATAAGGCATTATTAATATCTTTTTTATTAATTTGGTTGTTAAAGGCAATTCCAATTGGGGCTAGACTATCAAAGACGAATTGTTTATATATATGCCTTAAAGAAAAATCAAAAGTATAATCAGATATATTTACTAAATAACTTATATGGTTTTCTTTAATATAATAATCCAGTAATCTAATATATGCATTATCCTTATAATTGTTTGTAAATGTAAAAATTGATAAATCTTTATTAATCAACTCCCTATATCTCTTATATAAATTATATTCGGTCCATAAAGTTTTAACGGAATCAGGTTTCGCAATAGATAACTTTTCCCTAGCTAATAAATCTTCATTCTTAAAGTTACCTATATGGGAAAAGCCTATGTTAGTAATAATAGCTAGATCAGGTCTTATATAATTAGAAAGCTGTTCAATCTCCCCAAAACTATTTGTTGCAATCTCAAAAATTGCAAAATCTGACTCAATATCAAGATTAGCTGCATTCAGATAAGTACCTAAGAGGTTGTTATAATTTTTATAGGATTTATAAACCCTATATTTGACTCCTAAAATTAAAGATAACAACTCCTTTGTTGTAGTTTTTCCTGCAGAACCAGTTATAGCTATAATCTTCCCCTTATATTGTTTCAATTTTTGTTTTCCAATACTTTTTAATGCTCTCAATGAATCCTCTACTAATATTTTAGCTCCATTAACTTTTCTATAAGCATCCCTGTCATCTAATATCACAAAACTAGCTCCCCTCTCTAATGCATCAACTGCAAAATCATTTCCATTTAAACGATTCCCCTTAATTGCCACAAAGACATCATTTTTCTCTACACATCTACTATCCATAGTAATCTTTTTATAATTCAGTAAATTATTTAAATTATTATAAGTAATTAAACCTTCAATATCCTCTAATAGCACGTTCATCAATATTCTCACCTAATATATCTCTTAACATTAATCTATCATCAAAAAAAACTTTCTTATCTTTAACAATCTGATAATTTTCATGGCCTTTACCAGCGATTAATACTATATCTCCTCTTTTAGCTAGTGAATAAGCTATAAAGATTGCCTTTCTTCTGTCTTTTTCAACTATTACACTCTTTTTATTATTTATACCTTTACGTATATCATTTATTATTTCATCTGGATTCTCATTCCTGGGGTTATCATTTGTAACAATGATTATATCAGCAAATTCGCTTGCAATTTTACCCATTCTGGGCCTTTTCATTTTATCTCTATTGCCGCCACATCCAAAAACTAAAATTAGCCTATTTTTTTTAAAACCCTTTAATGTAGATAGTACATTTTTTAATGCATCATCAGTGTGAGCATAATCAACAAAATAATAGATACCATTATCTACAATTTTTTCTAGCCTTCCAGGTATATTATTCTGCCTTTTTACCCCCTTGATTATAACACCTAACGGTATATTCAAGTTTGTGGCAGTTAATATTGCTGCCATTATATTATAAAGATTATGTCTTCCTATTAAATTAGACTCTACATTAATAGATTTACCAAATAAAACTAACTTTGCCTTAGTTAATTCTAAAGAGAATTTAGATTTTGACACATAAAGGTCTGCGCCCTTATCAAAGGAATATGTATATTTTTTTATCTTTACATTTTTATACAACCTAAATCCATAAATATCATCTATATTAATAACCCCACTTTTCGAATATTTATTTGTAAATAGTTGTCTTTTAGCTCTAAAATAATCCTCCATATCATAGTGGTAATCTAAATGATCACCTGTTAAATTTGTAAATACTGATATATCAAATTTAAAACCATATAACCTATATTGTTTCAATGCATGAGATGAAACCTCTGTTAAAATATACTTTATTTTTTTATCTTTGGCTTTTTTTAGACAGGAGAAAAACTCATATGAAGATGGAGTAGTAGTTGAACTTTCTATAACCTCATCATCTATAGTATAATTAACGGTGCCAATTCTAGCATATTTTTCGCCGTATTCTTCTAATATACTTGAAAGAAGATATGTGATTGTTGTTTTTCCATTAGTACCTGTGATCCCTACAGAGACAAAGTCGCTCTCATCTACACTAAAATAGTTCTTGCATATCAGTGCTAGCGCCTTTTTAGCATCTTCAACAAGTATATAGGGGTATCCATTGATACTCTTTTCACAGACAAAAGCAATTATTTTCCCACTTTTATAGAATTCTTCTACAAATTGATGAGAATCAACGTTTGTTCCCTTATAAAGAACACACAAAGAATTCTCTTTTATATCATTTGTATTAAATGTGATATCATCCACATCAATACCTAAAAGATTGTTATCGCTAATAGCTTTAATTGTCACTCCCTTTAGCATCTCTCTTATTTTCATCTCAAAGCCACAATATTTTTATTGCCTAAATGTTTGTATATTGCAATTTGCTCAGCAATCTTTCTAAAGGTCACTGCAGCAGTAGAACCACCATAAATCGATTTCTTTGGAGAATCATATAAAACTATCATAGCATACTCAGGGTTTATTAAAGGAAAATAACCAACAAAAGATGCAATATAATCTTTAGTGGAATAACTATTATTATGGATATTAAATTTTTGTGCTGTACCAGTTTTTCCCGATATATCTAAATACTTTAATTTAGCATTACTCCCTGTTCCTTCTAATACAACATTTCTTAATATTGACTTCATTATATTTGATGTATTAGTAGAAAAAATCCTTCTATATTCAGTGTCTAAATACTTTTTCCTGCCCTCTAACGCCTTAATTATCTTAGGTTTCATCAATAGTCCACCATTTGCTATGGCTGCATAAAATCTCAAAATCTGAATAGGTGTAACCAAAATTTCCTGACCAATTGAAATAGAATATTTTGAAAGATTCGACCACCTATTAAGATCCCTAACTAACCCACTTTCCTCATTAAGACCATATATCCCTGTTTTTTTACCAAAACCACATATTTTCAAATAATTATATAGCTTTATAGGTTGAATCCTTTTAGCTAACTTTACCATCCCAATATTACTTGACTCTACAACAACATCATAAATATTTAGACTACCGTGGGGCTCTACATCGTTAAAAATATTCCCTGAAATCCTATAGGAACCATTCTCGCAATCTATCCTTTCATGTTCATTAATCAATCCATTATCAACTAAG
>JAXHVM010000125.1 GCA_034189185.1 Deferribacterota bacterium | reverse complement strand
ATTGTGGGACAGTAAATCCAAAAACTTATGTAGATGGTGTTGGAGAGGGTTCAATAAAATGTAGTAAATGTAACGTGCCTGTTTTACCTTTTAGAATAAAAAATGGGTATACAATGATATTTGATGATTTAAGAAGCTTTGGAATAACTGTAGATAGAGATATGACTGATGAGATTGTAAAAAATGCAAAAGGTTTTGGTGCTCTGCCAGCTTATTCTAGGCAGTATTCATGCAATATTTTAGCAAGATCAGATTTTGAACCTGTTGCATCAAGGGTTATACCAATGATTGGAAATATCGGAACATGTCCAGCTATAAAACTGCCGTCGTCACATAATGCAGGTGATTTTGGATACTTTTTAGTTAATGCCAATCATAAATATTCATTGAAAGAGAGTGAGCTAGCCTTAAGAACTGATGGTCACTTAGATTGTAATTCCGTTACAGAGGGTGCTACTATTATTGCACCTGTGAAAATAAATGGGGCAGGTCTCTATGTTGGGGATGTTCATGCTATGCAGGGCAATGGTGAAATTGCAGGTCATACTACAGATGTTAGTGCAGAAGTTATTTTAGATCTTGATCTAATAAAAGGATTAAATATTGATGGCCCAATTGTTATACCATTAGAGAGAGATATCCCTAAGATTGCAAAAAAATATGATGACAATGAGAAAGATAGTATTAATAAATTGGCAGAAAGATATGGTCTTGAGGCAGATTTGGAATATTACCCATTACAATTTATTGGAAGCGGCAAAGATTTAAATGAAGCAGCTTTAAATTCTTTAGAGAGGATAGCTTTACTATTTAATAAAGATATTAATGAAATAAAAAATAGAGCTACTATTACTGGTTCAGTCGATATTGGTAGATTGCCTGGTGTAGTTAAGACAACGCTATTAATTCCTGGAAAATGGATTAAAGGAATTAATAGCAAATTATATAATATTGTTAATAAAAGATTTAGCTCTATATAATACTTTTTTTATTTAATTCCAACCTTTTTCAACAATAGCTCTAGACTTATCATAAGGGTATTTTTCTAAAAGTTCCTCTAATGGAAGATTAATATCATCACCTCTCATAAAATGCATTAAAACAACAGAGGCGTAATAATCATTATAGTAGTCAGTTGATCTAAGTTGAACAGGTACTCCTGTTTCACCCACTGTGTGACAAGCTACACAGGTGACTGGCCCTGCATATTTTCCATCAGGAGAGAACTGTAGCGCTTGCCTATGAGTAGTTGTATCAACAGTATTATTAGGGCCTTCATATCTAACTGGATATAAACCATGTATAGATTCATGGCATGATTGGCAAGCTATATCACCGTGTGCTTTTGAATATCTGTATAGGGAATATTTCTTTTCCTGATCAATTGGAAAGTATTTTCCGCCTTCAGATTCAACAAAGGGCGCTATATGGCAGTTGGCACAATGGGGTTCTCCGGCAGCTAGCCAGTAATCATATCCAGCTGATACCTCAGCATATTTAACTTCTTCTCCTTTGTTGTCATACCAGGGCAAAACACTCCCTTCCCCTTCGCTCTTTGCTAAGATAGCACCCTCGTATTGTCTGTAATAATCAAGTAGAGGTGTGTCATTTTCTGTTATTATTTTTGGATCAGCTAAATAATCTCTAAAATAATTACTGTCATTATTTGCTAAAACCTCTATAACCTCATTTATACTTTTATTTCTTAAGGTTTTACCCTCTTGTGTTATTACATTGTCCAAATTGTCATATCGATATAGCTCTACTGAGAGTTTGTTGTGGCAATTGGTACAATAAAGTCCTCTTATCTCCTCAATTTCATTCCCATATTCATCCTTTTTTGATACTTCGTTAAAATACCATTTTCCAATCTCATTAAGGAAAAAGGGCGGCTCTACATAAGGGTTTGTATGGGCATCTCTTCTAAGAAAACATCCACCACCAGAGATTCTTACATCTGAATCAGAATACTTTGGATTACCATCATAATCTATTAAAGAAAAGGGGTTGTTATTAAAATCATTCATTGCAGGGACTTGCCAATGGGTTGGGTGGCATGACTGGCAAACTTGAGTTCTGCCAGCTTTATCAGGCATAGGGGCAAATCTTAAATGTGAAGTGTGAATTGCCTTTGAAAGTGGTCTACCTTTTTTTGGAGTGTAGCCAGTTAGTTTTTCACGAGGTGACAATAAATTGGCTGAAATATTATCGCCATGGCAATCTGCACAATTGACAGCTCCTACAGAACCTAGCCTATTAGTTGCTGCGTTAGGGTTGTATTCCCTTAAAAAGTTTGTTCCATAGTGTGCGTCATGTAATTCTAATATATTGATTGAACCTTCTTTTTGGCGCGCTAGAAATTCGCTTATATCAGTGTAATTGTTTTTCCAATAGTTGTATTCTTGTTTTGATTTTACTAGTCCTTCTCTAGCAGCTAGCCTTGCAGCTAGACCATTGCCTGAATGACAAATGTAGCAATTTGGCATATCCACTGGGTTTGTTCCAAAGAATTCCATCATTTTATCATCAATGTATAAGGGATTTCCAGACTCATCTTGCAATTGAACAACTGATTCTTGGTAAGGATAAAAGTCCTTATCTGTGATATTTCTAATGGAGCCTTTTCTTTTTGAGTCATAAAAGGCAGTTAGAGGAAGACCTAAAGCATCCCAAATTTTTGATGCAGTTAATGCAATTGGTATATTTTTTAACCATGGTATTAGGGTATCAACAAAAACAATGTTTCCACCTTTGTCTCCCCAGTACTCTAAATAATCACCACTAATAGGCATGCCAGTTGGGCCTGCATCTATTGGTATTGGCATATCAATTCCTACATATAATCTATTATTTTCATTTAAATTAGATGGAAGTGTGCCAAGGAGATCTTCATATATAAATAGATGATCCCATACATAATTTGCAAAATTCTCATTGGGCGAATTAAATAGTCCATCCCCATCGATATCCTTAGATATACCCCAAAAGAGCATTTTATTACCTTCAGAATATGAGTTGTCCCTAATAAAATAGTATGGTTTTATGCCGCTATTTTGATCTACTAACTGTGGATTTGTATTTAAATCACCAGATTTGATAATTTGTGCCTGTATTGAATTATAAGGTGGTATTATACAGCAATAAGACATATCGAATCCAACACAGTGCATACCAAGCTCATAGTTGATAAAAGCGTTATATTCATTAATCGGCCCATAGAGATTATTTCTATTTTGATCCCTTTGATTTAAAAGCTTTAGATTAAAGGGCAAGTTGTAGGAATAGATCTTTAAGTTAAATAGGAGTGCAATAATTAAAAAACAAATAATTCTTTTCATATTTCTCCTCTATCTATAGAATTATAATTATGTTATGCATTTTAAATTATTATAATTTAATTGTCAAGTAAATAATAATTAAAATAATTTGATATTAGTAGAAAATATTTTTTTACTTTTTTGAAAAGTTGTAAATTATTTTAATAAATTTGAATAATAATACTCTCTGTTACTTCTTTTTCCCTTTTTCTTTAATTCTTCTTCTTTAATTTTTAATTCTTTTCTTCTAATTTTACCACTTATTGTTTTGGGCAATTCATCTACAAATTCTATTATTCTTGGTACTTTATATTTTGGTAGGATTGTATCCATTTTCTGAAAAATACTTTTAGCTGTTTCCTTAGTGGCTGCATAGCCAGGCTTTAGAATAATATAAGCCTTTACTAACTGCCATCTTATTGGATCAGGGCTTCCTACAACTGCTGATTCTGCTACTGCCTCATGTTCCATTAATGCGCTTTCTACTTCAAAGGGGCCTACCCTGTAGTCTGAGGATTTTATAATATCATCACCCCTTGAGACAAAATACCAATAACCATCGGCATCTTTATATGCTTTATCACCTGTGAAATACAGATTTTGTCTTAAAACTTCATTGGTCAATTTTTCATCTCCAATGTATTCGTGAAATAGTCCAACTGCTCTCCATTTGTTTAATCTAATAACAATGTTACCAACTTCATCTGTATTTTTAATTTCATTACCATCATCATCAGTTAATATTATATCATACATATAATGGGGCACTCCAAAAGAGCCGGGCTTTATTTTATTTTTAAACCATGGTGGATTACCTATCATTGCAGTGGTTTCAGTCTGCCCATAAATATCTCTTATAGTTATGCCTGTATGATGTTTCCATTTTTCTATAACTTCAGGATTCAAAGGTTCACCTGCGCTAACGCATTCTCTTAAATTTGTTAAATTGAATCTATTTAGGTCTTGAAGTATGAATTGTCTGTATGCTGTTGGTGGAGCACAGAAGGTGCTAATATTGTAATCTGCTAAAGCTTGCAAGTATTTTTCTGGGTTAAATTTTTCGCTTGTATATATTGATGTAGTAGTTGCTCCAACTATTAATGGTGCGAAAAGTGAGCTCCATGCCCATTTAGCCCAACCAGGGGAGCTTAAGTTGTTGTGAATATCAGTAGTTGTTATACCAATTAGGTTTGCAGTAGACATGTGGCCTACTGGATATGATACTGCAGATTGGGCAACTTTCTTAGGCATTCCTGTTGTTGCAGAAGTAAAGAGACAAAATATTATATCCTTTGGCTTAGTTTTTGCAGCCTCTGCCTCTGATGGCATATCGTTAATCTTTGTGTAGTTAACCCATCCATTTTTATCATTGCCAATAACTATTTTTATTTTGGGCTTAGTATTTGTTGTTTCTAATGCTTTATCTATTATTTGCGTCGTACTACTTTCTGTAACTAATACATTTGGAGGATATGATTTAAATCTATATTCTAATTCTCTTTGGGTCATATTTGCCGGTGTTGGAACGGTTATTATTCCACCTTTTATATTTGCAACCATAAAAAACCAGATTTCAGGGGTGGCTGGTATCATTAAATAAATATTGTTCCCCTTTGTAACACCATGTTGTATTAATAAATTTAAAATTTTATTGGCCTTTATGGATACATATTTATAGGTAAATTTTTCATGGGTGTTATTATCGACGTTAATCCAAAGAAGTGCAGTGTTGTCTCCTCTTTCAGTTACATGAATCCCTTCAAATACATCATTAGCCCAATTAAAATATTCAGGATATGTAAGATAGTTTAGTTTTTCGAAAAAATCCTTTGATAAATTCTCCCTTTCAGATAGGTTCTTTGTCTCATTTATTTTTATAAAATCCTTATACATTTCTATTAGGTTCATAAATCACCTCTATATTAAATAATTGTTTTATTAATAATATTTTATTATATATCACTTTATTTTATATTTCAATTAAAT
>JAXHVM010000124.1 GCA_034189185.1 Deferribacterota bacterium | reverse complement strand
CTTATCTTTATTTTTTTTAAAATAATCTATAGTAAACTTAATATTTTCACCTATATCGCAATCATACTTTGATGCAACATCTATCAATCTGTTAAAACCTTCAATATTATTTTGCTCCTTTGCAACATTTATCCCTTCTCTCACAGCAGCAGTAATCATTAGTCTATTATCTAAGACCTGAAATCTATCAATAATTTTAAAGCATATATCTAATGATTTATTTTTTTTATTAATTTCTAACAATTCCATAAAAGTATTTGTTGCTTCAGTAGTTAACTCATTTTTAATATAGATATCACCAAGCTTAAATAATGCGTCCATTAATTGATCAGGCATATCAGCAGTTTTGTAAATATCTAACAATTTTTTATGTATTTCAATATCATTGGGTTCTCTCTTTAGCACACTTCTTAACAATACCAATGAAGAGTTAACATTTCTCTCTGAGAGGTAAATATTAGCTAGTTTAAGAGCTATATCTCTAAATTTCTTATCATTACGAGTTCTTCTATAAATCTCACTTAGAACTTTTAAGGCCTCTGCATTATTTTCATTTTTATTAAGCTCATCCACACATAATTTCTCTGCTTTATCGTATCTACCTTTCTGAAAATATAGCCTAGCTGCGTCCAAAGGCTTTTTCTTTTTTGCAAAAAAATCCAACATAGATTAGACTCGTTAAAATATATTATTTAAATTATTCATAATATTTAGATGCATTATTAAAATTCTCCCACACTATAACACTATCTATTTTATTTTTAAAAATATTCTTTAATTCACTGTATATATATTTGGCAATATTCTCACTCGTTGGATTAAGCTCAACAAAAGGGCTAAGTTCATTTAGAAAATTATGATCAAGGGGTTCTATTGTCTTTTTTAAATATTTTTTTACTTCTTTAAAATCTACTAACATTCCCACATCATCTAAGGTATCTCCTTTTAAGATAACTTCAACCTTATAATTATGTCCATGTATTCTTTCACATTCACCTTTATACCCCCTTAATGCGTGAGCTGCAGAAAAAGTATCTATTACTTTTAGTTCATACATTTTTTAAAAAATTAACCTCCTTATTATCTAAGAATTTAAATTTACCTGGCAAAAGAGAGCCCAACTTAATTTCACCAAATCTAATTCTAATTAGTTTCTTAACATTTACATTAAAATATTTAAACATATTTCTTACTTCTCTTTTTTTGCCCTCTTTTATTATTACCCTGTATTTTAAATTGCCAATTTTATAAACCAAAGCGCCTCTATATGTTATATCTTTAAATATTATCCCTTCCCTTAACTTATTAATTTCATTGTTATTTAAAGCCCTATCAACATAAACAATATATTCCCTCTCAATATTATTTATTGGTAAGAGCAATCTATTAATTATATCCCCACAATTACAGAAAAGCATTAATCCTTCACTCTTATAATCAAGCCTACCCGCATATGCTAATCTCATCTTATCAAAAGGCTTGTAAAAGCCTAAATTTTTTTTATCTCCTTGGCTAACATAACTTGATAAAACATTTATAGGTTTATAAAATTTTATAAAAATTTCTTTATCGCAATTTAAAGCCTGGTCATTAACAAAAACCTTATCAATATTCTCTTTTACCTTAATAGATGGATCAAATACTGTTACACCATTAAGACTAACAGCACCATTAAATACCAAACTATCTGCTTGCCTCCTTGAATATAAACCAGATTTGGCAATATATTTGTTTAATCTTATTATTCTTTCAATTCCTTCCATTCTTCCATAGTTGGTAAATCGTCTAAATTATTTAAACCAAAGTATGTGTAAAATTTTTTACTAACTGAATACATAAGGGGCTTACCAATTACATCCTTTCTACCAGCTACTTTTATTAAATCCTTTTCTAATAAATTTTTTATTATAACAGCTGAATTAACCCCTCTAATGTATTCTATTTCTTGTCTTGTTATAGGTTGATTATATGCAATAATTGCTACTACTTCTCTCGCAGCCCTAGTTAGTTTTTCTTCAGGCCCATTTACAAAAGGCCTGCATTTATCATACAGGTTTTCATCTACAACCATCTGATAACCTTCGCCAATATTTAAAATTACCAAACCCAAATCAAGGCCATTAAAATAATCAGCATATCTAGATAGTCTGTTATCTATATCAAACTTATCTAAATAATTTAATAACTCTTTCTTTGGAACTACCTCGCCTGATAAAAAAAGGAGTGCGTAAAATATTTTATACTCATTATCCATATTTATTATTTTTTATATAAATATCTCCAAAGGGATATCTTTGTACTGCTGATATAAAACGCAGCTTAACCAATTCTAACATAGCCATAAAGGAAACAACAATCTCTAATCTATTCATATTACTATGTATAATTTCACTAAATATAATATCCCCTTTTTTAAATACTATATCTTTAATCCTCTCAACTACTTCTCTAAAATCTATCTTTTCCTTACTAAAAGTAATATTAATCTCTTTTTTGTCGATCAATGGAAAATAAAAATTGGCTAATGTATAGGCATCATAAATTTTTTCACAACTTTTATCAACTGAGATTATTTTATTCCTTCTTAAAAACTTTTTACTCCTATTTTCTAGTTTATCAAAATAAGTAGCTACATCCTTATAAAATGAATACTCTAGCAGTCTTTGGGTTAAACTAAATTTGCCCTCCTCTATATCAATATCATCATTGCTATAATTATCCACTGGCAACAACATCTTAGATTTTAAATATATTAAATAGGTGGCTAAGTTTAAAAAATCAGCTGCTTTTTCTAAATAGATAAAGCTAGCTCTTTGAACTGTCTCTAGAAACTGATCAGCTATTTTGACAATAGAAATTTCATAAATACTCATTCTGTTTTTTTTGATCAAATATATCAACAAATCTAGTGGTCCCTCAAAATTTTCTAATTTAACCTCTAAAACATTCAAAATTTTATTACCTTCCTAACAATATCTATCATCTTCCTAGCTCTATCACACGCTTTTTCTTGTCCTTTACTGATTATATCATCTAAATCAAAATCCCTATAATTATTTGAAATAACCCTTCTCTTTTCTTGAAAATCTGATAGGAATTCCAATAAATGTTTCAATAAGATTTTTTTACAATCTATACAACCAATTTTAGCATTTTTACATCCATCTATAATTAAATTTTTCTCTTCTTCAGTAGAGAATACCCTGTGATAGTCAAAAACTGGGCATATAAAGGGATTACCAGGATCAGTCCTTCTTTTTCTATTTGTATCAGTTTTCATTGTAAGTATCTTTTTCTTTACACTATCTAAATCCTCATCTAACCATATTGCGTTGTTATAAGATTTACTCATTTTTCTTCCATCAATACCTGGTAACTTTGGGTTTTTAGTAATTAATGGTTGAGGTAAATTAAATACATCATCTTCAAAGATATTGTTAAAATGCCTTGCAGTCTCTCTTGTCAATTCTAAATGTGCTTGTTGATCAATGCCGACTGGAACATATTCAGCATTATATAATAAAATATCTGAAGCCATAAGTACTGGATAACCAAGAAAACCAAAATTAGACAATTGCTTACCAACTTTGCCTAACTCAGATTTCATTTCTTTATATGTGGGACACCTCTCTAACCAACTAATAGGTGTGATCATAGAAAGTATTAGAAATAACTCAGCGTGATAGGGGTTCTTTGATTGTATAAATATATTTGATTTATCCAAGGATAGACCTGAGGCAAAAAAGTCTATTACCATCTCCCTTGAATATTTTTTTATATTTGATGTATCTTCATAGTTAGTTGTTAGAGCATGCCAATCTGCAACAAAGTAATAACATTCATATTTATCTTGTAAATACACCCAGTTTTGGATAGCACCAAAATAATGTCCTATATGAAGTCTTCCAGTTGGTCTCATCCCACTTAATACAATGCTCATAGTTCACTCTTATATTAAAATTCTTACAAAAAAATATATAATATTACCAAGAAAATTATTATGGTTATTTATAATTAAAAGTAAAATGACAAATATAAGGCCATAGGGCTCTAACTTGCTAAACTTAATAGCTTTATCGTAAGGTAGTAAACTCTCTAAAATTCTACCCCCATCTAAGGGTAATATAGGAATTAGGTTAAAAATACCTAATGCAACATTAATCATTACAGAAAACTGCAACATATATGCAAGGGCCTCAAATATTCTAAATAGAGTCATACTGTCAAAAGATAAGGTTATTATAAGCTTAAAGAGTATAGCTGAGATTATTGCCGTTAGAAAGTTAGCAACAGGTCCAGCGGCAGCAACTATTAAAACCCCATATTTTTTATTCTTTAAATTATAAAAATTAATTGGAACAGGCTTTGCCCAACCAAAGAGCCTCGTTATTAATAAACATAATAAACCTAATATATCGATATGAGCAAAAGGATTAAGCGTTAAGCGCCCCGCCAATTTAGCTGTATTATCACCTAATTTATATGCTGCATAGCCATGAGAAAACTCATGAATTGTTACAGCAAAAAGAAAGGGCACAATTGCAATAGTTAAATCTCTAATAAATTTACTTAAATCTGGATCCATAATTATATTTTCCTAAACTGGTATATTTTTTAAATAATATTCTAGTAAAGGCATATCATCCCTATAGGTTATTTTCACATTATAATAAGCTGATTCAACAAAAAATACATCCTTTTTTATATAAAAAAAAGCCTCTGCCTCATCATAAACAATTTTTTTTAACTCTTCAACTTTCATCAAAGCTTCAAGTAATAGTTCTTTTTTATATACCTGTGGAGTGTGAACTAAAATATAATTGCTTCTATCCAAATTTTCAATAACCCTATTAGTAGTTTTATCAATCTTTTTTAGTGCATCCCTTAGCTTTAATCCACACAGAGCAGCTTTATATTTTATGGCGGCATTAACCGTATCTTCTACAATCTTCCTTGTAACTACTGGTCTTACAGCATCATGCACAAGAACATAATCTGAACTACTTTCCTTTAAACAATTAAGAACCGTTCTTTGCCTTATATTACCAGCTTCAACAATAAAATAATTATTAATACTAAGTAATGCCATTATATATTTTACTGTTTCATAGTCTTTAATTGATGCCCCAATTATAATTTTGTTAAAGTTATAACTCTTTGTTAGCCTATCAACAGTGTAATAAATAACTTCTCTATCTAGAACTTTATAAAACTGCTTTTTTACATTATTAGAAAACCTTAACCCCAAACCACCTGCTGGTATTATTGCATCAATCTTCATAATATTATTTTGGCTTGCCAAATACTATTCTACCGCTATCTGATTGCAACAAACTAGTAACCTCAATATTAATAGTTTTACCAATATATTTTCTACCATTCTCAATAACAACCATTGACCCATCATCTAAA
>JAXHVM010000123.1 GCA_034189185.1 Deferribacterota bacterium | reverse complement strand
AGAGGCTAGAGATCTGGCAGTTGTATTAAGAGCAGGGAGCCTGCCGGCACCAGTTGAGATCTTAGAAAATAGGACAGTTGGACCATCTTTAGGGAGGGATTCAATTGAAAGCGGTATAAAAGCTGCAATAATAGCCTTAATAATGGTTATAGTATTTCTTGCCTATTACTATAAGCTGGCTGGTATATTTGCTAATATAGCACTTATATTGAATTTTATACTTGTGTTATCCGTTATGAGTATGTTTGGGGCAACCTTAACATTGCCTGGCATTGCAGGTTTAATTCTCACAGTTGGGATGTCTGTTGATGCAAATGTTTTAATAGATGAGAGAATCAGGGAAGAAATTACAAAGGGCAGAACAACTATAAATGCAATAGAATCTGGATTCAGTAATGCAATGAGCGCCATAATTGATGCTAATGTTACAACACTTGTTGCTGCTGTTGTTTTGTACCAGTTTGGGACTGGTCCAATAAAGGGATTTGCTGTAACCTTATCTATTGGGATATTGTCATCACTCTTTACAGCAATATTTGTTACTAAAACCTTTTTTCAAAGTGTTTATTATAATAAAAAAAGAGGCTCCATTAGTATATAGTTTATGGGGAAAATATGGTTAAAATTTTAAAGGATAGCATCAACATAAATTTTATTGGGAGAGTTAAGTTATTTTACTTATTCTCAGGACTCTTATGCATTATTGGTTTAGTACTCATATTTTTTAAAGGCTTTAATTATGGTATTGATTTTGCTGGTGGTACACTGGTGCAGGTTAAATTTGAAAAGAAAATTGATATAAATGAGCTTAGAAAAGAACTCTCTAATATTGGTTTTGGCGATGTTGTAATTCAAAATTTTGGCTCAGAAAAGGAAATATTAATAAGGATTGCAACCCTTAAAGAAAATCTAAAGGAAATAACAGATAAATTAAATTCTCTCCTTTATAAAAAATATGGAAAGAACAATTTAACAATAGAGAGGGTTGAACAGGTTGGCCCCCAAATTGGAGCGCAGTTAAAAAAGAAGGCTTTATATGCAGTTATATTTGCACTCTTTGGCATATTAGTTTATATATCCCTTAGATTTGAATTTATATACTCATTATCAGCAGTAGCTGCTCTTTTTCATGATGTTATAATAACTTCACTATTTTTAATATTAACAGGGAGAGAGATGAATATTACAGTTTTAGCAGCTTTGTTAACTGTAGTTGGTTATTCCGTTAATGATACAGTTGTTATTTTTGATAGAATACGTGAAAATATTAAAAATACTAAGAAAAAAGAAGCAATAGGTATTACCATAAATAGGGGCATAAATGAAACACTTTCGCGAACTATTTTGACCTCAGGCACAACCCTTTTATCATTGATAGCTTTATATATATGGGGTGGAGCTGTTATCAATGATTTTGCCTTTACTTTGATAATTGGTATATTAGTTGGTACATATTCTTCAATTGGAGTTGCCAGCGCTTTGGTTTATACATATAAAACAAAGTATGCATAGTAAGCACCTCATCAACATTAATATAGATAGTGTAATAATTGTCAAATTATATATAAAAAACAATGATTTATTTGAAATTGAGCACATTACAATTAATGAATATAAAGATGGTTGCACCGAAGTTAAGCCATCTATAAGATATTTTGATTATTTATATGACAATTTTAAGAAATTTTTTCTTCGAAAGGGTTTTAAAAAAGATATATACAAATTTATTAATTTAAAGAATTGTTCTAGATTTTCATCTACAGTTTATAAAAAAATAATGGATATTCCCTTTGGCGAAACTTCAACTTATTCAGAAATTGCTAGCGGTCTTGGTGGTGTTAATTATAGAAGGGCTGTAGCAAGGGCTCTTTCTAAAAATCCTTATCCATTATTAATTCCATGTCACAGGGTAGTTGGTAAGAATTCTTTAGGTGGTTATAATGGTGGTACTAAATTAAAAAGATTACTAATAGAAACTGAAAAATCCTCTTTGGTAAACTAGTATATATTTTATATGTTATGTATGTAGCCTTTTGATGAGATATCTATAAATTTGTTGTTATATTTTAGTTGCACTCCAAAACCTTCTTCAATATATCCAATATTATAGATATTTCTATTAAGCTTTTCTTTAATTATATTAATTAGTTTTTCATTCTTATTAAAGGGTGAAGTAAAAATTAGCGCATATTCCTCGCCTGAATTTATAGCGTATTTTATTGGATCTATATTATATTTTTTTAAGTGATTAATTGGTAGCTTATTAGCTTCAACTACAATTTTTACCTTACTTTCACTAGCTATATGCATTAAATCAATGCCCATACCATCGCTTATATCTATACATGCATTTACACAATCAGTTTTACCAAGTAATTCACCCAATTCTTTTTCTGCCAGAATATTATAGTGGAAAAAAGTATCAATGTCGAAGGGCTTATTATGTATTTCTTTCTCTAGTGATACTTGTGCAAGACCAGTCTGTCTTGATAAATATAGAAGATCGCCTGGTCTTGCGCTTTTTCTTGTTAATAGATTAGCTCTTTTCTTGCCGATAATTGTAGCCGAAAAAAATGCATCCTTCATACTTGAGGTTGTATCCCCTCCAATAAGATATATGCCATATTTGTTAATTGCATATTTAATAGCATCTATAAGTTCTTTCTGGGAGAATTTTCCCTTTGGTATTGAAAGGCTTAAAAGGCTGTAAAGCGGAGTACCACCCATTGCTGCAATATCGCTAACATTTGATGTAAATAGTTTAAAAATTATATTATTAATAGAAGCTTTGCTGGTGAAGTGTATATTTTCTACCATTGCATCTGTCGTAATAATATAATTATTAAAAACAGCTGCATCATCACCTATAGGCAGGGTAATATCGGGTTGTTTTAATTCTTTTCTTAGAATTTCTAAAAAATTAAGCTCATTGCTCATTAAAATTTTCCTTTAGAATTTTTATAATTTTATCTGGAGAACTTGATGAGCAAATTACTTTAGAGATAGCAACACCATCAATTGGTATATTTTTTAATGTGTGGATATTTTCTGTATTAATACCACCTATTGCAACAGAGGGTATTTTACAGGTATGATCCTTTAGTTTCATCAATCTTTCAATACCTATAACTTCAGCTGAATTCTTAGTTGTTGTTGGGAATATTGACCCTATGCCAATGTAGTCAGCTTTATTGTTTATTGCAAAAGAAATATCCTCAATGGTATTACAAGAATAACCTATAATAAAGTTATTGTAATGTTTTTTAACAGGGACTAACGGCAAGTCCTTTTTTCCAATATGAACCCCATCAGCATGTAGCAATGTTGCCAAGTCTAGGCGGTCATTTACAATAAATAACACATCTTTTTTAAATTTATATATATTTTTTTTAATAATTAAGCCAATATTATATCTATTGTTTATTTCCAGGTCTTTGCATCGTAGTTGTATTGCAGTAATACCTGCATTAATAACTTTTTCCAAAAAAATATCTATAGGGATACTAAGATATTTATATTCAAAAATAAGATAGTATTTTAGGTATCTTCTAAGGTTTTGCTTAACTTTACTGCACACAGTTTACCACACATATCACAAGTTGATAAAGGGTTTTTCTTGTACCTTTCTTCTGCTTTTTTTCTATCAAATACAAGCTCAAACATTTTTTCCCAATTAAATTCTTTTCTATATTTGCTCATCAAATAATCTTTGTTTTTAGCGCTCTCTATCCCCTTTGAGATATCCCCAATATGGGCAGCAATTTTTGACGCAACAACACCTTCGTATACGTCATTGATATTTGGCAGGGTTAAATGTTCAGCTGGTGTCACGTAACATAGAAAATCAGCACCATTTGCAGCAGCAATACTTGATCCAACTGCTGAAGCTATATGATCAAAACCAGCGGCAATATCTGTAGGAAGGGGACCTAGAACATAAAAGGGGGCGCCGTTACATAGTTTTTTTTCTTCTTTAATGTGTGCAGCTATCTCATTAAGAGGTACATGTCCCGGGCCTTCTATCATTACTTGAACATTTTTTTTGTAAGCTTCTTTTGCTAATATTGATAGATTTAAAAGCTCTGATATTTGGAGATAATCCCCAGAGTCATATATTGAACCAGGCCTTAAAGCATCTCCAAGGGAAAGGGTTACATCATATTTATAAGCTATATCTAGGAGTCTGTCAAAGTGTTCAAATAGGGGATTGTTCTTTTTATTGTGAAACATCCAATTTGCCAATATTGAACCACCTCTACTTACAATCCCACATAACCTATTTGAGATATCATAATTTTTTATAATATCATAGGTTATCCCGCAGTGAACAGTTATATAGTCAATTCCTTGAGAGCATTCATATTCAATTGTGTCAAAGAGCTCATCTTCACTAAAATCATAGGGGGTTTTATTTTTATTTGCTAATTTTGTTGCTAGAGAATATGTTGGAACAGCCCCAACCATAACGGGTGATTTTTCTAATATTTTTTCTCTAATATCTTTTAAATTGCCCCCTGTTGATAGATCCATAATGCTATCTGCCCCATAATCAACTGCGATCTTTAGCTTTTCTAGCTCAAGGTCGGTATTGATACATTCTGAACTAGTACCTATATTTGCATTTACTTTTGTAGAAATATCACTTCCAATAGCCCTCAAAGATTTAATACTGTGGTTTTTATTCTTAGGTAAAACAGATCTTCCCTTTTTTATATTATCTAGTAATATTGATGGTTCAATTCCATCGTAAGCTGCAGCTTTTTTTATCTCCTCTGTTAAGATCCCTTTTTTTGCTTTTTCTAATAAGGTCATTTTATCTCAAAATCATGAAATTTCTCATGATCCTCCTTTTTTATTTTAATATTTGAAACACGTGCCATTGGTGGTCCAACCTTTGCATGTTCGATAAGTTTTTGAATTGAATCCTCATCACCTTGTGCACGTATCTCGACTGAACCATCACTAAGATTCTTAACGTAGCCTTTAATATTCAAATATTTTGCTTTAGAGTATATATAAGCTCTGAAATTAACTCCCTGAACTAATCCCGTAACATTTATATTATATGTTAACACTTTTGACCTAAGTTGATTTATAACAATTCCTATCTATTAATTTATTCTTTAACAAAATATTTTTTGTTTTTTCATACATTTCCAATATATTATAGATCCTCTCAACCTCAACCTTAAGGTTATCATAACCCTTATTATTGTTAATGATAAAATTAGCATATTTTAGTTTTTTGTCAATGGAGAGCTGTGAGGCAATAATAGAAGAAGCAAGGCCCTCATCTATATTATCCCTTTTTAATAGCCTTTTATAGCATATATTGTTTTTTGAGTATACAACTATAAGGCTGTCATATCGTTTAAATGATTGGGTCTCAATAAAAAGGGCTGCATGCACAATGATTATAGGTGATTTATTTTTTGATAAGATGTTATTAACAAT
>JAXHVM010000122.1 GCA_034189185.1 Deferribacterota bacterium | reverse complement strand
GATGAAAAGAGATTAGAGTATATACCCTTTGCTAGGTATTGTACGGAATGCAAAAGTGAGCTTGAAAAAAGTGGCAAGTTGAAGCTCTAGTTTAGTTTTCCATGGATAGAAGAATTATATTATTAATACTTGATGGTTGGGGTTATCGTGAAAGAAGTGAATACAATGCTGTAAAATTGTGTAATCCTGTAAACTTTAATAATCTGTGGAAGAATAATGGGCATACCTTTTTACACGCTTCAGAAGAATGGGTTGGTTTGCCTAAAGGGCAGATGGGTAATTCTGAGGTAGGGCACACAAATATTGGTGCTGGTAGAATAGTTTATCAGGAGTTTATGAAAATAAATAAGGCTATAGAAAATAATACTATTAAAGAAAATAAGGCTATAATTCATTTTTTAGATAAAGTTAAAAATGCTAATTCTAGGGTGCATTTTCTAGGTCTTCTAAGTGATGGTGGTGTACACAGCCATATTGATCACTTAAAGAGTCTGCTAAGATTAGTAAAAGAATATGGTATAGAAAAAGCTTTTATACATGCATTTACAGATGGTAGAGATACGCCCCCAAATAGTGGTGTCAAATATGTTGAGGAATTGAAAAGCTATCTGAAAGAGATAAACTATGGTGATATTGCAACAATTATAGGAAGATATTATGCAATGGATAGGGATAAAAGATGGGATAGGGTAAAGATGGCTTATTATGCAATTCGCTTTGGAGAGGGGGTTAAGGAAGGTGATCCAGTAAAAGCTATTTTAAGTGCTTATGATAGAGATGAATCTGATGAATTTATAAAACCAATTGTTATATCAGATGTTGATGGATCAATTAAAGATGGGGATGGTGTGTTTTTCTACAATTTTAGAGGTGATAGGGCAAGAGAATTAACATATGCATTTGTTAATGAAGATTTTAGTTACTTTGATAGAAAAGG
The DNA here is from genome assembly GCA_034189185.1 of Deferribacterota bacterium. Lineage (NCBI taxonomy): Bacteria > Pseudomonadati > Deferribacterota > Deferribacterota bacterium. The sequence goes on along the minus strand of JAXHVM010000122.1, from coordinate 4,552 downwards.
TAAGCCAAGTATCTATTATATAACAATGACAGAATATGATAAAGATTTAGATGTGCTAGTCGCCTTTCCTCCTGAGGAGTTAAAAAATATTTTTGGAGAAATTATAAGTGAAAAAGGTTTAAGACAGCTTAGGATAGCTGAGACTGAAAAATATGCTCATGTGACATTTTTCTTTAATGGGGGCAGAGAGTTAAAATTTCCTAATGAGTTTAGGATATTAGTGCCATCTCCAAAGGATGTTCCTACATATGATAAAAAACCAGAAATGAGTGTTTATGAGGTTACAGAAAAATTTAAAGAATCCTTTATTAATGATAATATTGATGTAGCTATAATGAATTTTGCTAATCCCGATATGGTAGGTCATACAGGTGTTTTAGAAGCTGCTATTAGCGCATGTAAAGCAGTGGATAATTGTCTAGGTGATGTTGTAAAAATAGCTAATGAGACTGATTCAGTTTTATTGGTAACAGCTGATCATGGTAATAGTGAGCAGATGTGGGACTATAGCACAAATGGTCCACATACAGCCCATACTACAAATCCAGTGCCTTTTATTATATATAACTATAAATGTAAATTAACAAGTAAATATGGAAAATTAGCTGATATAGCCCCAACAATGTTGGATATATTAGGTATTGACATCCCTAATGAAATGACGGGTGAGTCATTAATTGTTAAATGAAATTTTTTATTGTGAATGCGTTGGTTGTAAAAAAACTATAAATTTCAATAGAATATTATGTTCTAATTGTGTTAAAAAATTGAAGAAGATTAAGATAAAATATAAATGTTTAAATTGTGGTTTTCCATCAGATGTTAAGGTTAACTATTGCAAAAACTGTTTTGATGAAAAATATTTTGATAAAGTATTTTTTTATTTTTATTATAAAACACCAATAGATGGAATAATAAAAAATATGAAGTTTAACAATAATATAAGATCTGTCTATTTATTGCGTAGAATCTGCAAGTATTTATCTTTACCAGAGCCATTAAAATATGATATAATTACTATGGTTCCAAGCCATTGGAAAAGGAGATTTATAAGGCTTTTTCATCCTGCTGATATTATGACTAAAGAGATCTCTAAATTACATAATATAACATTGATAAAGCCAGCTGTTAGGAAAAGAAAAACGACTTACCAGTGGCAGCTAAAATATAAGGAGAGGTTCAGAAACATAAAGGGCGCCTTTAATTTAGTTAGAGATGTTAGGAATAAAAATATATTACTTGTTGATGATATCTATACATCAGGAGCAACAGTTAATGAGTTGTCGAAGCTTTTTAAATATAGTGGTGCAAAAATAGTGGATTGTTTTATATTATCGATACCTGAAAAACTAGGATGAAATGAAAGTATTATTTAAAGAGTTAATTGGGAAATTATTAGAAGGAATTAATATACCTATATATGTCAAGATGGGTAATGAATATTTTTTACACAACAATAAGCTGAAGCAAATTAATATATCAGATTATTTTAAAAAACAGTTAAATAATAATAAATCTAATATAGCCGGGTTTTTTAAGGATAATTTAGTTGAATTTAGGGTTATAGAGCTAGAACTGGGAGAAGACAAGCTATATCTCATAATTCCGAAATTTTATGATTTAAATAGTATTTTAATAAAAGTTTTTTCTAATGCTTTCAAAATATATAGAGAAAAACAACATATTGAGGAGAAATTAAAAAGTGAAATTAAACAGTTGGAGAAAGATAGAGATAAATTTGAACTTATATTAAATGGCCAAGGAAACCTTTTCTTTGTAGTTGATTTGGATTATAATATAAAATTTGCTAATATCTCACTAGCTAAATTGCTAGGTTGTGGAACACCAAAACAGTTAATTAACAAAAAATGTTTCAAAATAGTTTATAAATTAGATAAACCCTGCAAATGGTGTAAAATGAGCGAAATAACTAGTATTAAGCAACAGATTAACCAAGAAGTTGATACTTATATAGATGGTAAGAAATATTGTTATGATCAGATAATGTATCCTGTTGTATTTGATAATTCAGTTATAAACATTGTTGAGTCTTTAAATGATATAACTACTTATAAAGAGATAGCTGAATCAATGGAAAAAATTGATGAAGAGAAAAAACAGATAGCCAGGAAAAACCTTAATAATTTAAAGGAAATAGGTGCATTAAAAAAAGCTTATAACGAAATTTATAACGAATATTTAAACACAACAAAGCAGGTCGATAAACTTAACCTATTGATTAATAAATTGGTTGAATATAACAATGTAAGAAAGTCTATTGAACTATCTGAGCAGTTAAAAAATCAAACAAGTGAAAATATGTTACTCAAAGATAAGCTTAAAAATACAACAGCTAGGTTGAGTAATTATGAAAAAAATATAAAGGAATTGAAAAACAAAGCAATTTATGAAATAAATAGGCTTGGTAATATAATTAAGAATAGAAAGGAATTAGATAGTAGTGATATTGAAAAGTTTATCGCATTTTTAGATGAACATATTAAAAAATATATAAAGGAGGATGATAATGTCAGTTAGAGTGGGTATTAATGGTTTTGGAAGGATTGGCAGATGTGTGTTTAGGTCTGCATTAAAGGGTGGATTGCCTATAGAATTTGTTGCTGTTAATGACTTGACAGATCCTTTAACCTTGGCACATCTATTAAAGTATGATTCAGTTCACGGTATTGCAGATTTTGATATTGATCACACTGATAAATCGCTAATTGTAAATGGAAAAGAGATAAGAGTATTAAGTGAAAAAGATCCATCAAATTTAGGTTGGGGTAATTTAGGTGTTGATGTTGTTATTGAATCTACAGGGTTGTTTAGATCTAGAGAAGCTGCATCGAAACATTTTGATGCAGGTGCAAAAAAAGTTATTATAACAGCACCTGCAAAATCTCCTGATATTACCGTTGTATTAGGTGTGAATTTTGATCAATACGATAGCTCGAAACATCATATTATATCTAATGCATCATGTACTACTAATTGTTTAGCTCCAATTGTAAAAGTATTGCATGATAATTTTGGTATTCAACAGGGATTGATGACAACAACGCATTCATATACTAATGACCAGATGATTTTAGATTTACCCCACAAAGATTTAAGGAGGGCTAGAGCTGCTGCTGTATCTATGATACCAACTACAACAGGCGCAGCAAAAGCAATAGGTGAAGTAATACCAGAGTTGAAAGGTAAACTTGATGGTTTGGCAATAAGGGTTCCCACACCTAACGTCTCAATTGTTGATCTAACTTGTACTATTGAGAAAACAGCAACTGCAGAAGAGATAAACAAAGCTATGCAAAAAGCAGCCGAAGGAGAGCTAAAGGGAATATTAGAGTATTGTACTGAACCTGTTGTATCAGTTGATTTAAAAGGGAACAGTAGTTCTTCAATTTTTGATGCAGAGCTTACAAAAGTTATAGGAAATACTGTAAAAGTATTTAGTTGGTATGATAATGAATGGGGATATTCAAATAGAGTAGCTGAATTAGCAACGAAAGTATTATAAATAATTTTAATTATTATGCTGCTACCAACATTTTTATGGTGGCAGCAATTTCTTTATTTATTATAAAAATAAGGAGGAAATATGAGAATAAAATCTATCAAGGATTTAGATTTAAATAATGAGAGGTTGTTTCTCCGCGTGGATTTTAATGTACCAATTAGAAATGGTAAAGTAGATGATGACACACGTATTAGAGAAGCTATGCAAACAATAGAATTTGCAAAAAATAGTGGTGCAAAAATTATATTAGCATCCCATCTAGGTAGACCTAAAGGTGAGAGAAGAAAGGAATATAGCCTAAAAAGTGTTGCGGACTATATTAGTGAAAACTTTTTCAAAATAGGTTTTGTTGATGATTGCATTGGAGAAGAAGTAGAAAGAAAGGTTAATACTTTAAATAGCGGCGAGATATTATTATTGGAAAATTTGCGATTTCATAAAGGAGAAGAAAAGAATGATCCTGAATTTGTTAATGCTTTAAGTAGATTTGTAGATGTTTATGTTAATGATGCTTTTGGTACATGTCATAGAAAACATGCTTCTGTATACGGCTTACCATTAAAAATTGATAAACGTGCAGCCGGATTTTTAATAGAAAAAGAGGTAAAAGTTTTTGATAAAATATTAACAGATCCTGAAAGACCCTTTGTTGCTATTTTAGGGGGTGCAAAAATAAGTGATAAGATAGGAGTTATAAATAGTTTATTAGATAAGATAGATAGGCTCTTTATAGGTGGTGCTATGGCTTATACTTTTTTAAAGTTTAATGGTGTTAAGGTTGGTAAATCTCTTGTTGAAGAAGATATGCTTAATACTGTAGGGGATATTGTTAAAAAAGCAGAGTCAAAGGGGGTAAAAATTTATTTACCAGTAGACCATATTGCCTCAGAGAGCCCTGAAGGAGAACCTAAAGCAGTTGATTCAGCTAACATTGATGATAATCTAATGGGTTTGGATATTGGTATAAAAACAATATCTTTATTTAAGGACGGACTGAAAGATGCAAAAACTATTTTATGGAATGGTCCT
>JAXHVM010000121.1 GCA_034189185.1 Deferribacterota bacterium | reverse complement strand
GTTAGGTTTAACTATTGCAAAAAAGATTATTGAAAGTCATAATGGAAGAATAGATATTAAGTGTATTAATGGATTAGAAACAACATTTTCAATCCTCTTACCTTTATAAACTATGGAAAAAAATAATTTATTAATTATTGATGATGAAGAAAATATTTTGTGGGTTTTAGAAGAGGGGCTAAATGATAAGAATCTTATCATACACACCTCTAAAAGTATTGTTGAAGCAGAAAAAAAACTTGAAAAACTTCCTATAAAAGCATGTATTGTTGATATATATATTGACGGCGTAAATGCGCTAGATCATATAAAGAGATGGATAAGAAAATATCCAGATATATATTTTGTAATAATAACAGCTTATAATACTAGTTCAAATATAATTGAATCTATAAAATTGGGAGCAATTGATATATTTACAAAGCCTTTTGACATTGGAGAATTAAAAGAAAGGCTATTAAATATTTTTTATTCTAAAGGAGGGGAGAAGGTTTATGGCGCAGATGATCCTTTAGATAATATGTCCTATGACTATCAAACAAGAAGCAAAAAAATGCTGGAAATTTATAAGATAATAGGAAGGACAGCAAAATCTGATATATCTGTGTTAATAACAGGGGAGACAGGAAGTGGTAAAGAGGTAATTGCAAGACTGCTACATAACAAAAGTAGTAGAAGCGATAAACCCTTTGTGGGTATCAATATGGCAGCAATACCCAAGGAGCTGATTGAGAGTGAACTATTCGGTTATGAAAAGGGTGCATTTACTGGTGCAAATACTGCTAGAATAGGGAAATTTGAACAAGCAAATGGAGGCACTATATTACTAGACGAAATATCAGAACTTGACTATAGACTACAATCAAAAATATTAAGGGTTATACAGGATAAAGAATTGACTAGGATTGGTTCTAATAATTCTATTAAATTAGATATAAGAATAATTGTTGCAACAAATAGGGATATGTTAAGCCTTGTAAAAGAAAATAAATTCCGTGAGGATTTATATTACAGGTTGAATGTTGTTAACATTAGGGTGCCACCATTAAGAGAGAGAAAGGAGGATATTCCTATTTTAATTAATTATTTTCTAGAAAAATATAAGCACTATAGAGAAGATAAGTTAGAATTTGATAAAGAGGTATTAAAAGTTTTTAATGAATATAACTGGCCAGGCAATATTAGAGAGCTTGAGAATACAATTTTATTCTTAATGATTAATTGTGGCTCAAAGTTGTTAACAGTTGATGACCTACCATCTAACTTTAAGCAGCCATATAATAATGGTTATTCCCTGCGTAAAGATTTGTATGATTTTGCTTATAAGTTAATTAATAATGTTAAAAATCTTGAGCAAGATTTATCGCCTTATGAGGAATACATTAAATTAGTAGAACAACCTATTATAAAGGCAGCTTTAGATATAACAGATGGCAATAAGAGTAAAGCAGCAAATATATTGGGTTTAAATCGTAATACATTGAGAAAAAAGGTTGAGAAGTATGAAGGAAAATAATAGATTTCAAAAGAAGATTCTAGATTTTATTTCAAGCCAGGATAAACCTGTTGGTGTTAAAAATATCTCTGAGTTTTTTAATCTAGATAGAAATGTTATAAGGGAAGTATTAAAAGATCTTGTCAACAAAGGAGAGATTTTAAGACACAGCTCAGGAAAATATTCATCAGTTAGTATGTTAGATCTTTATACAGGTATCATTGACGGCAACCCTGATGGATATGCTTTTTTTATATCAGAGAACGGTTCTATAAATGATCTATTTATACCACCAAATAAACTAGGAGGAGCTATACATGGCGATAGGGTTGCAATAAGGGTTGATGAATATAAAGGAAAGAAAGAGGCCTGTGTTGTAAAAGTTTTAGAGAGGAAAAACACATTAATAGTTGGCAGAGTGGAAAAATCTAAACATTTTGCCTATGTTATACCCTTTATGAAAAAATTCTTTTATGACGTATATATACCCAATAAATATTCAGCCAATCTAAAGGATGAGGAAATTGTAGTCTGCCAAATATATAAATTCCCAGAAAAGAGAAAGAATCCAGAGGGTAAAATAATTAAATCTTTGGGTTTTTTAAGTGATAAAGGAATAGAAAATAAGATAGTTTTGGAAAAATATGGGTTATCAAAGAGGTTTAGTAAGTCCGTAATAGATGAATCAAAAAAAATTAGTGATACAATTGATACTAAAAATAGAACTGATTTAAGGGATTTACTTACAATCACAATTGATGGTGAGGATGCTAGAGATTTTGATGATGCCATATCACTAGAAGAAAAACAGGCAGGATATACACTATATATACATATAGCAGATGTTGCCCACTATGTTAAAGTAGGTAGCGCTATTGATGAAGAAGCATTTTCAAGGGGAACGAGTGTATATTTCCCTGAATTTGCAATCCCTATGTTGCCTGAGAGATTATCTAATAATATATGTAGTCTAAACCCAAATGTTGATAGGTTAACTATGACAGTTAGAATTGATTATGATTTAAATAGGGAAAGATTAGGTGTAGATTTTTATGAGTCAGTTATAAAAAGTGATTACAGGCTAACCTATGATGAGGCAAATGAATTGTTAGAAAATTCTAAAAATATAGAAGATGAAAACTTATTAAGATTGTTAAAAAGCGCTGAAAAACTAACTAAATGTTTAATTGATAGAAAAAAAGAAAAGGGTATGCTATATTTTGATTTACCAGAACCTCAATTTTTATTTGATAAGGAGGGTGAATTAATAGGGATTAAACCATTGGATAGGAAAATATCTCATAGGATAATCGAAAATTTTATGTTAGAAGCTAACGAGGTTGTTTCAGAATTTTTAGAGCAAAAAATAAACTCTAGTATTTATAGGGTTCATGGTGAACCTGATAGAAGTAAGATTATTGAATTTATCGATTTATGCAATTCCTTTGGTTTGAATTTGGAGGAGCCTAAAACTATAAATCCTAAGATAATACAAAAAATTTCAGAATATATTGTGACAACTTCCTATAGTTATATTTTAAGCTCTATGTTAGTTAGGAGTATGCAGAGAGCCCTCTATTCAACTGATAATATTGGCCATTTTGGCCTTGCCTCAAAGTCGTACACACATTTTACCTCCCCTATAAGGAGATATCCAGATCTTATCATTCATAGACTTCTTAAAATGTATAAGTTTGGCTACAATTTTAGTGTTGATGAAGAATGGATGGAAAAAGCCGCTAAAGAGCTTTCAATAAAAGAGGAATTAGCTGAGAAGGCTGAAAGAGAAATCCACCAATATAAGAAGATTAGATTTTTAGAAAAAGATTATAATAAAATTTATAGTGGCTATATAAATAGAGTTAACTCAAGTGGTTTTTTTGTTTTCATCGAATCGCTTATGCTAACAGGTTTTATACCAATATCTAGCTTAGAGGATGATTACTACATATTTGATTCAGCTTCTTCAGCCCTTTTTGGGAAGAATAGAGGCAAAGTCTATAGGGTTGGTGATATTGTTAATGTAGTAGCCAGTAAGATCAATTATGATTTCTTAGAAGTAGATTTTAGATTATCATAATTTGCTGGCATAGCTCAATCGGCAGAGCAGCTGATTCGTAATCAGCAGGTCGGGGGTTCAAATCCCCCTGCCAGCTAAATGGGCAATCCTTCAACTTCCCCAATCCTTCGACTTCGCAAGTCAGATTTTCCCCGTACTTACGCCATCCTCTGACTTCGCAAGTCAGATTTTTAGACTTCGCAAGTCAGATTTTTATATATTTGGGTGTATTTTAATTCTTTTAAAAATTTAAATTAGTATTAATATATTAACAAAATGGATAAATATTTTAATATATATAAAGGTTTTGAGAAGTACATTAATAGTTTTTTAAAAGGCAAGGAAAAGGCTGTAAAAATTGCAATGCTATCTATTTTAGCTGGTGGCCACATAATTATTGAAGATATCCCAGGTTTGGGCAAAACAACACTTGCTCTCACTTTAGCACATTCTTTAGATTTATCTTTTGGGCGTATACAAGGCACTAATGATCTATTGCCCCCTGATATTATTGGTTATGAGGTATTTGATAAGAATAGTAATAATTTAGTATTCAAAAGGGGACCAATCTTTAACAACATTATTCTTTTTGATGAAATAAATAGGGCATCCCCTAAAACCCAAAGTGCACTATTAGAAGCAATGGAAGAAAATGGGGTTACCTATGAAGGCCATACATATAGTTTGCCCAAACCTTTTATGGTTATAGCAACCCAAAATCCTTATGATGAATTTGGTACATATCCACTTCCTGAATCTGAGTGGGATAGGTTTCAAATGAGGCTTTTAATTGGTTATCCACCTTATTCGGTTGAAAGGCAGATACTAAAAGAAGGTAGTTTGAAAAATAAAGTTAATCATTTAAAGGCAGTAATAAAAAAGGATGAACTATTAGCGCTACAGGAATTTATAAGGACTAAAATTTATATATCTGATAATATTTATGACTACTTACTAAATATAGCAAATCATATTAGGGAATCTGATGATGTTTTGATTGGTTTATCAACAAGGGCATGTCTAGATATAGTTTCAATTGCTAAGGTATCTGCATTTATAGCTAAAAGGGATTATGTTATTCCTGAAGATATTGTTGGGTTGAGTAATTATACGATGCCCCATAGGATTATATTTAAAAATGCATATAAAATATCAGACAAAGAGGCATTATTAAGAAATATAATAAAAGAAGTAAAAAATCCTTTGTAATTACCTTTACTAGGATAGGTTTTTTCTATTCTGTTACTGTTCTTATCCTTGGCTTTGCGGCAATTAATACAGGTAATAATCTTATATATATTATTGAGTCAATGCTTTTATCAATACTTTTACTATCTGGCATTTGGGGGTATATTAATATTAAAAATTTAAGTGTAGATATAGCTAATATTTCAGATATATATGCAAATAGATGGGTAGATGTTAAGCTAAAGTTAACAAATAATTACAGCAGATTGACCCTTTATCTTCTTGATATAAAGATAAATGAATCTTGTGCAAGGGTTGATAGGATTAAAGGTGGGGAAGAAGTAACCACTTATATAAAGTTAATTTTTAAAAAAAGAGGTATTAATTATATTGATGGAGTGTATATATCTACAATCTTTCCATTCTATTTTTTTATTAGATCAAAGTATTATAGATGTGGCAAAAAATTCTTAGTATTTCCTGAACCTAAAAAGCCACTCTATAATATGTGGGCAAATTCAAATAGATCTAAATATGATAATTATACAAAAACAGGAAATATCTATATAAATAACTCACTTGATATAGGAAGTATAAGAGAGTTTATAGAGGGCGATCAAGTAAAAGATATTATATGGAAATCTTTTTTTAAAACTGGTGAATTATTGGTAAAGACTTATGAGACATCAGAATTAAGCCCTGTAATAATCGAAATTACAAATAACCTCGATATAGAGAAAAAATTAAGTTATGATACC
>JAXHVM010000120.1 GCA_034189185.1 Deferribacterota bacterium | reverse complement strand
TTAATATTTCTTAACACATCAATATCGTTTAATTTCTCATATAATCTCTCTTCTACATTAGTGATAGCACAGTTATTAAAAAACTGCTTAATTTTTAGCATCCTCGGTATTTCGATGTTTTTTAATAGTTCATTAATAACACTCATAATATACCCCCTACGTTTTTTTACGCTCTATAGGTTTAATATCCTTTAGCATAAACATATAAATAAGAGCCGTAATAAAACAACATATCCCAGATATTACTAAGGCAATAACATATGAGCCTGTTGCCCCTATTATTATACCATTAACAATTGGTCCAATAATACCACCACAATTTGATGCAGTATTTTGTATACCTCCCAATACTGAGGTCATATTACGTGGTGCAATATCCCCTGGTAAGCTCCAAATAGCACTTGCTGCAAAAGCTAGCCCAGCATAACAAAGGCACATTAAAATAATTGCCAAAATATCAGACTCTGCAAAGGCTGCAAAAGCAATTGACACAGAAACTAGCATCCCACCAACTAAATTAATCTTACGCGCCACACTAAGAGAACCAGTCTTTTCATACATAAAGTCTGTAAAAATCCCCCCACTCCACTGCCCAATAATGCCACAAAGAGGTGGTAACATTGCAAAATAACCCATCTTTATAATCTCCATCCCCCTTTCATCAACGAGATATGCTGGGAACCAGGTAATAAAAAAATACATCGTATAATTAAATAAGAAAAACCCTAAACACATGGCAATGACATTTCGATATTTTAACAATTCATACCAGCCCATAGGTTGAACTTTATCTATACCCTCTTTCTTTAGTTGACCATCCCTTATATAAGACAGCTCTAACTTATTTATTTTTTTATGTTTTTCAGGATCATCATAATATAAAAACCAGAAAACTGCCCAAATTAATCCAATTATACCACAGACAACAAAAGGCACTCTCCAGCCAAATGCAGCAACCATCCAAGCCACAAGTGGCATAGCAAAGGCTGTTCCAAATTTGGTGCCACTATCAAACAAAGCTGTAACCTTACCACGCTCTTTATCTGGAAACCATTTAGCAGTAATTCCAGCATTGCACGGATATGCTCCAGCTTCCCCTATGCCCATAAAAATACGTGCATTTATTAAGCCTGCCACACTCCTTGCTAGAGCGGTAAATACTGTTGCCAAAGACCACCATATAACTGATATACCCAAACAAAGCTTTTGACCTATTCTATCAGCCACAAAACCAGCTGGTATTTGAAATGCTGCATAACTCCAGAAAAAAGCAGACATAACTATTCCCATTAACTCTGGGCCTATCTTTAAATCCCTCATTATTTCTGGTGTTGCAGCAGACATAACTGTTCTATCAAGATAATTAATAGCAATTGCCGCCCACATAAATATAGCAATAACAAAGCGCACTTTGGTTCTTTTCATAATCTACCTCATTAACTATTTAAAATTAAAACTTTCTCTGTAATAATATTTATCAACAAAAGCCTCAAAAAATTTTTAGCGTCTATATAAAAAATACTTTTTTAAAACCAATCAATGACATTGATAATGAAAATAAAATTGCAGCAACACACAGTATTATCATTACATAGTAAGAAATTGTACCCTTTTTACCTAGAAGACCATCCTTGAAAGCAATATATCCAGAAAGTATTGAAATAAGAGGTGTAACAAGTAAAATCAAAGCTTGTGCCATTACGGTAATTGGAACTGGTCTGCCTGTTAAAATGCCTAAAACACCACTAAAAGCCCATATTGCACCTAAAATTCTAAAATAGGGCCTTTTACAATTTCTTTCTAATTTGAAGATATCTGAGATACACCAAATTGATACAAGTGCGTTAGGTAGCGCCGAGGATAAACCTGCGCCGATAATACCTATAGTAAAAAGCAAAACAGTATATTCTCCTGCTAGTGGTCTTAAATTTTCCGCCATCTGGATGGATGTAAAATCTATGGGAGCAATATTTTTCAATATATCAGAATGATATAGGGCAGCTGTAGCACACATTACAACTGCTATACTTAATATAGCCATACCAATAACAGAAATTAATGCGTCCACTGACTCTTTTTTTAAATCAATTTTAGTCCAACCCTTATCTAGTATGAGATATGAACGCATAATAAGGATACCGCTTGAAAATGTTGTTCCAACACAAGCTGCTGTTGCCCAGCCAGAAAATTCACCTTTAGGAATACCTTGAGATAAATCTAAAAAATTAAAGCCCTGTTTAAATAAAACTATAAATAATGTTATAATAAAACTTATGCCAAATATTGCAACAAGCCACTTCAAAATAGATTCAAACCTTCCATAGTTGCCAAAATAGATAGCTAGAAATATAAGTAGTCCCCAAAAAGCTGCTGGATATAATTTATTGATTTCTAACAATTCTCCTGTTGCTTCACTTACAACACCAATTACACCCATTGTTGAAAAAAACTGTGTAAAAGCTATAGCAAAACCTACTAATATTAACGCCCATGAGCCAAAGTGATTTTTGAATTGTATTAATATAGAAGTTGTATTATAACATGAAACCCTGCCAATTACTGTTACCATAACCCACGTAAATAAACATGATAAAACTATTGCCCAAATAAGCTTTAAGCCAAAATAGGCACCTACAGTACTCATTGTTGATACTGAGCCAGTTCCTATATTAGCACCTATTAAGAATATCCCTGGCCCATATCTTTTGAAAAACGATTCTTTACTCATAACAATTATCTAATTAATTAAAATATCCTTTGAGGCTATCTTTTTTGCTAACTCTAAAATATTAGAGAAGGGAGCCTGACCTTTTTCAACGAATTCACCTAATACATTTGATAATACCCTTCTAAATAGCTCAATCCTGCTACCAAAGGATATTATTTTACGCGAGTCCGTAGTAAAACCTGAAAAGTTAGCAATTAAATCAACAGATGAAATGTATTTGAAGCAGAACTCTATGCCAAAGGGTGAGTCATTAAACCACCACGGCGCCCCTATAAATACATTAGGATAAGCCCTTGCAAGCGTTGCTATCGTTGGTAAATGAAAGGGGTCTAATATATACAGTATTATATTAAATTTACCGTCAAAGTGATTGAGAAAATCTTTTAAATTTAGAGCAATCTCTATATTGTTTGTTGAAACATCACCTCCTGAATCTGGCCCCAAACTATCAAATAGGCTTTTTCTATAATCCCTTATTGCTCCTATATGATATTGGGCAGACATTCTATTTTCACTATATAATTCACCTAGATAAAAAAGCATGAAGGCCTTAAAATCCTTTATCTCTTTGTCAGTCAATGCGTTATGTGATAGTTTTTTATAATAAATTTCTTTTGCTCTTTCCTTTTCTACATAATGACCATATGGAATGAATAATCCCTGATCTGAAATTTGGCAGCCAAACTCCTTAAAATATAATAATGCACTAGATAAGGCATCTAAAAAGCCATCAAAAGATGAGGCATCTTTATTAAATTTTTCACAAAGCTCATTACTGAAATTTATGAAATCATCCCTTTCTATGTTATAAGCTTTATCAGTTCTGAATGCTGGCAGCACCTTATAAGGTGTATTAATATTCTTAAAATTCTCTAGATTATCTAAAACATCGCTTACTATACACATCTTTTCTATATTAGCATTTTTGATTATATTTACTGGTTTAAAAGAATCTTTTTTTAGTATTTCCTTTGATTGTTCCCAGATTTTTTCTGCAGAATCGATAGAAATCTCTTCATTTATGTTTAAATTTCTCCTTAAATCTAAATGTATCCATTCATAAAGGGGGTTTCCAATAAAATCTGGAAATACTTCAGCTAATTTACACCATTTTTTCTTATTTGAAGCACTGCCTGTTATAAACCTTTCATCAACATCCCTTCTTCTCATTAACTCCCATACATAGTGATCAGTTTCCCCTTCTAACTGCCAGATATCTTCAAAATTTTTATTTTCAAACAACTGATTAATATCAACGTGGTTATGAATATCATAGAAAGGCAAATCCTTAATTGCTTCATAAATCATTATTGAAGGTTTATTTACTAAAAGATAATTATCCTTTAAAAAATCATCCATATAGACCCCCTTAAATTATAAGAAATGTATTTCAATAGCGTTATAGCCTAACATAGAAGCATTCTTTATTATATCTTTTAGGTTACCCCTTAATACTATAGGTGCATTACAATCTACATTGAAAGGTGCAACCGCTATACTAAACTTCATATTATCCCATTAAGTTAAGTCCCTTCTGTAATAAAATATTTAGTTTTTCAGCTATTACTTCTCTAAAAGGTATTATATAAGCACTTTCTATAGAACATAACCTCTGATCCATTAGAATCTTATCTAAAAAGTCATCTAACAATATTTCTTTTCTTTTATAAGCCTGCCAGAGATTATACAGATCATTTAATATGCTAACTTCATCAATAAGTTGAATTTCATTATTGTTATAAAAATAGATTAAATTGTTATCTACCCATTTAGAATCCTTAAACAGATATATTAAAAGGGCATAAGAAAAGGTTATTAAAGGTGGGAAATTCTTATAGATCTCATAATATTTGTTAATTGTGGGAAATAGGCGTATCTGAAATTTTGTTATAGAATTTACAAATATATCACTCCATTTATGTTCTATATAAGGATTTTTAAATCGCTCTATTACATTATTTGCAAAATTTAAAACCAATTCTCTATCATATGGCAGAGTTGGAATAATTTCATTAAAGATTATTCTATTTAAACAGTCATTTAACTTTTCATCTACAAATATATCTTTTACATATTGCACTTCTCTTAATAGAGCAATTGTAGCCAAACTTGTATGCGCTCCATTTAAAATCCTAAGTTTTAATTGCCTATATTTTGATATATCACTGCTGAATACCACATTAATGTCAGCCTTATGAAAAGGCAAAACTTCTTTTATGGTATCAGTTTCTTCAATAGCAAATAGATGATAGGTTTCTGCTAGTGTTAAAAAATTATCCCTATATCCAATCTCTTTGAATATCTCTTCTGCCCTCTTTGAAGGATAACCTGGAACTATTCTATCAACTAGCGTGTTAATAAATAGATTTGAAGTTGTTACCCAATCCTTAAAGTCAGTCTCTAAAGCCCACAAATCTATATATTTTAAAACTATATCTTTTAAAATAGAGCCATTGTTTTCTATTAATTCTAAGGGGAGAATAATAAATCCATCTGCACAATTACTAGATTTATATCTTTCATGTAATAATCTTGTTAGCTTGGCTGGAAAGCTTTCTGGAGGAACATCATCATATTTATCACTAGCGTTAAAGCATATGCCTCTTTCAGTGGTATTTGTTACAATAACTTTTATATTTTGATTTTTCGCAAGTTCCAAAACATCTTGCCAATTATAATATGTATCAATTGCCTCTCCAATAGAGCTAATTATTTCTTTTTTATATACTTTTTCCCCTTTTTCAATGCCAGCGGTTATCAACGTAAATAGACAATCTTGTGCTATTAATTTATCTAGACTGCCTTTCCTTGGCTTTACAACAGCAA
>JAXHVM010000119.1 GCA_034189185.1 Deferribacterota bacterium | reverse complement strand
TCTGTGATAAAAGTTGAAAGCTCCTTTATAGCTGACAGTTTCTCAAATAAAGGAGCCATAGGCTTAATGCAATTAAAACCAAAAACAGCCTTTTATATTGTTGATAAAATTGAAGATGTAGATTTATCAACTGCCCACGAATTGTATGACCCAGTGCTTAATATAAAAATTGGGATAAATTATCTATCCTATCTTATTAATAAATTTAGGAACAACAAAAAATATGCATTAATAGCATATAACATTGGTCCAACAAGATTAAAAAATATGCTTAATAATAAAATGAAAATCCCAGAAAAATACTATAATGCTGTGAAAAACAATTATTTAGAAATACTAGATTTTATAAACCAAAAACTAACATAATAAATCAACTATAACCCATATAATCTTCCATTTTTTATGATTTAATTGACACGTTATTTATTATTTACTAAAGTTATAGTATGTTGAAAAAAACTTATCTATATAATACCCATAAAAAAAATGGTGCCTCCTTTAAAGAATTTGGTGGCTATGAAATGCCACTTTGGTTTAAAAGTGGGGCAAAAGAGGAACATTTTGCAGTTTTATTAAGAGCTGGACTTTTTGATACAAGTCATATGTCTACTATTATAATAAGAGGTAAATCATCTCGTAGTCTCTTACAAAAACTAACAACTAAAGATTTAGAGAGGGCAATTGGTAAAAATAAATTGCCCTTAGACAATCTATCAAGTGTGTATTCTGTTTATTTAGATGAAAATGCCCATGTTATTGATGATACAATCATATTCCAGTTAGATAATAATTTATACATCTCTGTAGTAAATGCATCAATGAATAAAAAGATTGTACCCCACTTTGAACATTTTAACGAAAACTGTGAGATAATTGACCTAAGTGATAAAATAGGAAAAATAGATTTACAAGGTCCATTATCTGTTAAAACACTATGCAATATACTAGAGACACCTCAATTATTATATGATATGAAACCTTTTACATTCAAAGGGTATTTTAACAAAGTTTTCTCTAATGATAATTCAGCTGTTTTTACAAAGAAGGGTTATCCAATTCTTGTCTCAAGAACTGGTTATACAGGTGAAATAGGATTTGAGATATTTGTAGATTTAGAATATATTGAAGATCTATGGTTTTCATTATCAGAAAAAAGAGGTGAAACTGTAGAATATTGTGGTCTTGCAGCAAGGGATACCCTAAGAGTTGGGGCAAAATTGCCTTTATCTCACCAAGATATAGGAGAGTGGCCATTTGTTAATAATCCATGGACATTTGTTTTACCCTATAATGAAGATAAAACAGGATTTACCAAAGATTTTTTGGGAGCTACAAAACTACTAAAAAATAAATATAATGAATATACCTACCCTTTTGTGGGCTTTGATCTAAGAAAGGTCCCATCAGGGGGTAAGGCTCTTGTTTTAGATAAAAATAATAATGAGATAGGTACTGTTTTAACCTGTGTAACTGAGCCTTCAATTGATAGATATAATCATAAAATTTATACTATCACATCCCCAGATAAACCAGAAGACCTTCAAATAAAGGGATTATCTAGTGGATTTATAAAGGTTAATAGAAAACTAGATTTAAATGATAGGGTTTATTTAAAATATGGCAAAAGAGTTATAGAGGTTGAGATAGTTAATACTATTAGAAGTAATCTAACGGCAAGAAAAAAAATAACAAATTTTTTATAATTAGCTGGAGGCAATATGGATAATTTTGACAAATTACAATTTTTAGATGATTTATATTACTCTAAAGACCATGAATGGCTAAAAAAGGTTGATGATTATTTCCTTTTAGGTGTCACAGATTATGCACAAGATCAATTAGGGGATGTTGTATATGTTGAATTGCCTGAAATAAATAAAAGGTATAAAAAAAATGAGGTGATTTCTACACTAGAGTCAGTAAAAACAGTCAGTGAAGTATATTCGCCTGTAGAATGCACAGTTATTGAGGTTAATGAAGAGTTAACAGACAAACCAGAATTGATAAACAAAGACCCTTATAACAAGGGATTTATTGCAAAGGTTAAAATAGCTAACACAAAAGAACTAGACGATTTACTTGATAAAAATCAATACATTAATTTAATAAAAGGACAATCTCAATGAAATACATCCCACATACCGAAGAAGATATAAATGAAATGCTAAAAACAATCAAGGTTGAAAGCATTAATGATCTATTTAACAATATACCTAATGATGCTAAATTTAAAAGCATCCCAAAAATACCAAAATCATTAAATGAGTTTGAACTTTTAAAATATACTTCTTCTATTGCCTCAAAGAATATAACCCCTCTTAAAGGGGGTTCTTTCTTTATAGGAGCAGGACGCTATTTTCATTATATACCTGAGGTTATCCCCACTCTAATTTCTAGGGGTGAATTCTCAACTTGCTATACCCCTTATCAGGCTGAGGTTAGCCAAGGAACACTTCAATCAATTTATGAATATCAAACATTAATTTGCAATCTATTTAACATGGAGATTGCAAATGCTTCTCTCTATGACGGGGCAAGTGCTTTTGCTGAAGCTTTGTTTATGGCTTATAGGTTGTCGAAAAAAAATAAAATATACATAGCAGCCTCAATCCATCCTTTTTATAAAGAGGTTGCCTATACATACCTTAGACCCCTTGATATTGATATAATAGAGCTTGATTATAAAAAAGATGGTACTGTAAATTTTGGTAGAATCAAAAATGAAGATGTGTGTGCAATTGCAATTCAATCGCCAAATTTCTTTGGTGTAATAGAGCATTTTGAAGAGTTAAAAGATATAAAAAATAAAATAAATGCCCTATCAATTGTAACATTCACCGAACCAATAGCTTACGGCCTTTTAAAGCCACCTGGTGATTTTGATGTTGATATAGTATGCGGTGAGGGGCAAAGTTTGGGCCTTCCACCAGCATTTGGTGGTCCTTCTCTTGGTATTTTTACTACAAAATATAAATATGTTAGGTCAATCCCCGGTCGCCTAGTTGGTAAAACAGTTGATAAAGAGGGCAAGAGAGCATTTTGTTTAACACTTACTACAAGGGAACAACACATAAGACGTGAGAAAGCTACCTCAAATATATGTACAAATGAGAATTTATGTGCTTTAGTAGCAAACATTTATCTCTCTTATATGGGCAAAAAGGGGTTAGAGTATATATCAAAACAAAATTATAACAAAATGTGTTATCTAAAAGATAATTTAGTCAGATTAGGTTTTAAAGAGACTTTTAAATCTCCAACCTTTAATGAGTTTGTACTTAAAGCACCCAAAAAATTTAAAAAAATTCAAAATAAACTAAAGAAAAAACATATCTTTGCTGGCATAAATTTAAAGTATTTTGGTTTAGAACTAGAAGATCACTATCTATTTACAGTAACTGAATTAAATTCTAAGAATGAGATAGATCTGTTAATCAGTGAGGTTAAAGATGGACTCAAATAATACAAGTAAAGAGCAAGGCGTAGCAGAAGAATTTGTGTGGGAAAAATCAGTGAAAGATAGGTCAAGATTGTCTATATTTGACAATGATAAAATCAAAGATTATGAAATAGATAAAAATTTAATAAGAGAAGATCTAGATTTACCAGAATTATCAGAACTTGATATTGTAAGGCATTTCACAAGGCTTTCACAACTAAATTATTCAATTGATACAAACTTCTATCCCTTAGGCTCGTGTACGATGAAATATAATCCAAAAATTAACGAAAAAATAGCCAATTTTGACGGCTTTAATCTAATACATCCCTTAACAGATGAAAAATATATACAGGGTGCACTTGAGTTAATATATAACCTTGAATCATTATTGAAAAAATTAACAGGGATGGATGATATAACCTCTCAGCCAGCAGCAGGAGCTCATGGTGAACTATTGGGAATGCTTTTAATCTATGCATATAATAAAACTAATGATAATAAAAAAAATAAGATACTGCTTCCAGATTCAGCCCATGGTACTAACCCAGCAAGTGCTTCTCTCTGCGGATTTAAACCTATACAATTAAAATCAAATAGTAATGGCATAATAGATGCAAAATCAGTTAAAGATGCAATGGATAGTGAAACTGCTGGTATTTTAATTACCAATCCAAACACATTGGGTTTTTTTGAAGAAAACATTTTAGAGATATCAGATATAGTCCACAAAAAAGATGGTCTTGTTTACTGCGATGGTGCAAATCTAAACGCTCTTTTGGGTGTGGTCAATTTCAAAAAATTAGGTGTTGATATACTACACCTAAATCTACACAAAACCTTCTCAACCCCTCATGGTGGTGGTGGACCTGGTTCTGGTCCATTATGTGTTTGTGATACGTTAAAACCCTTCCTTCCTGTTCCTTTTGTAAAAAAAAGAAAAGATAGATTTACTTTATCCTATGATAGGGTTAACAGTGTAGGCAAAATTCATTCTTTCTATGGAAACTTTAATATTATGGTTAGGGCTTATGCTTATATCTTATCACTTGGTATGGAAAATATTAGAAAAATAGCGGAAATGTCAGTATTAAATGCTAATTACTTAAAAGAAAATCTTAAAAAATATTATAATCTTCCCTACGATAGGCAATGTATGCATGAATGTATCTTTAATGATGAGAAACAATCAAAATATAATATAAAAACAATAGATATAGCAAAGAGGCTAATTGACTATGGTATACATCCACCAACAATATACTTTCCTCTTATTGTAAAAAACGCTTTAATGATAGAACCCACTGAGACTGAATCAAAACAAACAATCGATAATTTTGTAAATGCAATGAGAGAAATAGCAAAAGAAGCAGAAGAAAACCCTGAATTAGTAAGAGAAGCTCCACACACAACGACTATTAAAAGAGTTGATGAGGTCAAAGCTGCAAGAAAACCTGTGCTTAGAGGATAATGTTATCATACGCCTTAAATTTTACTAAAGTTGACTACATAAAAGCTTATAATTTACAAAAGTATATAGTTGGTAAAAAAATAGAAGATTCTACCTTTCCCGATATTATTATCTTTTTAGAACATTTACCAGTTTTTACAATTGGTAAACATGCATCTTACAAGAATATTACATCTATAAAACATATTACTAAAAACAGAATTCCAATTATAAAAACTGATAGAGGTGGGGATATTACATTTCACAATCCAGGTCAACTTACAATCTATCCTATAATAAATTTAAAAAATATATCATTATCAATAAAGGAATATGTAGCTTTCTTAGAAGATTTAGTTATAGATGCACTAAATAAATACAACATTAAAACAAATAAAATTGATGGCACAATTGGGGTATTTACAGATAGTGGTAAAATAGCAAGTATTGGGATAGCTTGTAAAAGAATGATTACCTATCATGGCATAGCTATTAATATATATAATGATTTAACCCCTTTTAAGTGGATTAATCCATGTGGACTAAATAATATAAATATGACAAATGTATATAATATTATTGAGTTCAACAACTACCTAAAACATAAACTAAATCAAATGAGCAACCAAATTTTCATCGAAGACATGTCTTTCTTCCAAGACTCATCCAGCAAAG
>JAXHVM010000118.1 GCA_034189185.1 Deferribacterota bacterium | reverse complement strand
GCATGCGGGAGGTAATGCATCATTACCTTCTGAGACACAGCACGTAATGACGGCGCCTCCTGGTTTGGTAGCCATAAATCCAGTTTTATGACGTAATGGATACAACCGTTCGAGAAAAGCTTTGGTGCGTGAATCGAGCGAGGAGTATGGGGTGAATCCCGCTATTACCAACGCATCAGCATTTTTTGCTTTCTCAGCTAATTTAATACCATCATCTTTTATAACGCATTGATTGGTTTCGAGACACCCTAGACAAGCTCTGCAAGGAGCAACGGTGTAATCTATTAGCTTAATAAATTCCGATTCACATCCTGTTGCTGATAGGACTGCTTTAAGCGCTCTATCAGTGTTACTGTTTTTTATTGGCGATCCTGACACACCCAATACCTTCATTTTTCCTCCTTTATCATTTACGGTCTATGACTTCGGCCAACATAAGATTAGGTGTACCAATGGAAACAGCAAATGTTGCTTACCATGGCAATCTAATCCCACATGTTTATTTTTGGTTAATTTCGTACTATACAATTCTTTACACATTATTATTACCACTTTTTACTTTCAGATTATGTTGCTATTAAAAGCAACATAATCCGTTTCAATTATTCTCTTTTATATTAAATCCGCTGGACTTCTGACACTTTTTCCGCCCTGATTTAATACATGCATATAAATCATCGTTGTCTCCACATTTTTGTGTCCTAATAATGTTAGAGTAACGTTCTTTGTCATTCAGTATTATAATTATGCTAAATCCAAAATAATTTTGCAATAAAATTTTTGATTGATTTTAGTTTTTGATACCAAGTTTAAAATTGATGGGTAAATTTTGCCCCCTTTCCTGATTTGCTTCGCGAATCAAAACGGAAAGGACAGTCTCCCAACTTTGCAAGTTGAATTATCCTCTGACCGAGCACTTAAGTTTAAGTGCTATGGCCGCATATTTAAACTATCACAGATCATTTTACAAATTTCTCAACTTCTCAATTTAGAATTAGCTTAGTAAGTAAAACAAAATAATATTAAATATTAATTTACTATTTTAAATTATTTATTTAACTATATATTATAAATAAATTATATTGAAGTTGTGCATAAAAAGGAGTTATTCATGGAGTACAAACTAAAAGATTATTTAAAATTAGACTATGACGCTGTAGCACTTGCATTTACAAATAATAAGTTAGAAAAGGCTATCTCCTTTAAGGAAGGAAAATATGCATGTGTAATGTATTTATTTGCATCAGCAGCAAAAGGTAAAATAGCCCAAGTTAGTAGAAAGACTTTTGGCTGCTGGGGTGGTGCTGTTGGATTGGGTTTTGGTAATTATTATAAAGAATTTCCCGGTGGATTAGATTGCTTTTATTCGTTTTTATCAAAGGGTAATAAAGAAAGCAAAAAAGGCAGAGCCTTGCTAAAGAATCTTGAAGGTAAAATAAGTGAACCCTTATATGAAAAATTTGCAAATGGAGAAAGACTTAAAGAAGATCCAGAACTTGTAAAAAACTTTGTTGAAAAGGATCTTCCTATAACAGATATAGACTATAAATTTGTAACTTTTAAACCATTAAGTCTAACAGAAAAAGATGAGAATATTGGATCTGTTTCATTCATTGTTAATGCAGATCAACTATCAGCCCTTATAATACTGTCAAACTATTTTAGAGACGGCTTAAATAATGTAATTGCCCCACAAGCAGCAGCATGCCAACAAATAGGTATTCTAACATATAATGAGGGCAAATCAGAAAATCCTAAAGCAGTAATAGGACTAACTGATATATCAGCCAGGCTTAATTTAAAACATTCGCTCAAAGGACAATATTTAACAGTTAGTATGCCTTATAAATTGTTTTTAACCTTAGAAGAACATGCAGAAGATTCTTTTTTGACAGCACCAACATGGAAAAATTTAATCTCCAATTAATAATGTATTAAACTTATCTATAGTTGCTATATTTTTTGTACTCTATATTAACACAATTAACGGGAACTTCCTTATTCATTATCTTTTTTATATTTTCCAATACTTTTTCTGATATATGTTCATATGATATATCCGTAACACCTGCTATGTGGGGAGTTAACAATAAATTATCAAATCCCAAAATAGGATCTCTAGGATCAGTTGGTTCCTCCCAAAACACATCAAGGGCAGCTGATTTTATATGTTTATTTTTTAATGCTTCAATAAATGCTTCTTTTTCTATTATATCTCCACGTGAGGCATTGATTAAATAGGAATCTTTAGGAATATTTGCTATTCTTTTTTTATCAATAAGGTTTTTTGTTTCATCATTTAAAGGAAGGCATAAGAAAATAAACTTAGAGATTCTTAGCAGATCATCTAGATATTCAATACCTTTAAGCCATCTTAGATTATATTGGTTTTCTAGGTGTGCTTGAGGCGTTCTTTTAACTGCAACAATATTAACACTAAAAGCATTAAGCCTCTTAGCCAAGGCCCTCCCTATACCACCAAAACCAACAATTCCAACTGTCTTGCCTATCAATGACTCGCCTATTGGATGCCCCCAAGGTCCTCCTTTTAAGACATTTTTATGTATTTTTGGATATCCTCTACCAAGAGAAATCGCAGCCATAATACACCATTCAGCAACAGATTCTGCGTTATAAGTACTTTTTGAATCAACATTTGCAACTGCAATACCTCTTCTTGTGGCCTCCTCTATATTAACTCCGTCTAATCCAGCTCCCCACTGCTGAATAAGTTTAATGTTTTTTGCTATATCTAATATATTTTTATCTATTTTAGCCATTGTTGGAATAATTATATCGCATTTAGACAAAACCTTTCTATCTTCTTCTCTATTAATGTTGATGAAATAAACATCAAGATTTTTGCTGTTATTTAAATAATTTTTTATTGAATAAAAACCACAATCAATCACAGCTACTTTTATTGTATTATCTTTCATTATATTAACCTTCCATATTAAAGAATATTAAATTATTATATTTAGTATGATTGAGATTGATAATAATTTAGTTAATTTGTCAAAATATTACAATAAAAAAATAAAAAGACAAAGATCATTCAGTCCTATTAAAACAGCAGATAATAAAAACGGTATAATTAAATCTGCTATTATAATAGGAAATCCTGGTAGATATTTAGCAATTACCCTAACCTTAATGATTCTTATTGGTATTAGCCTATCAATATATATAGAGAGTATTTTTATATGGTTATTTTATATTATAATATTTTTTTTCTTATTAAAATTCAGCTACAAGATGGATAAAAGCATCCAAATTAGAGCACTTGCACTATCCCTTATAGATGAGGCAGTTAAAAAACTAATAAATTATAATAAAACATTTGAGAGAAAAGAACTTATTGACGCAAAAGAGCTACTTTTAAAAGTACTCAATTATATTGAAGAGCCCTCAGTAAGAAGGCAGCTTAAATTAATAAAAGAAATAGAAAAGCCCCAATAATGGGGCTAAATGTTATTTGTGACATGCGTTACAAGTTTGTGTGGGACCTCCAGTTTCCTGATGACATGCAAAACAAAACTGATTGTGAAATACTGCCATAGGATTACCTGAAGTATCAAGGGCTTCTCCAGTTGTTTGATCTTTTAATTGAGGAATACTCTGGGTATGGCATTCCATACACTGCAAGCCTTTTGAGACATGTCCCTGATGATCAAAAATAACTGCTGGCATACTACCATTAGGGGCATATTTCTCCTTTAGATTAATTGTTGCAGGCTGAGCAAATAATGCAGCCACATAGACAAAAGTGCATAAAACTACAAACACCGCTAACTTCTTCATACTTTCACCTCCTTTTTATTTGTTGATGCATATTTACCTATCATACAATACCTAATTTGATACATGACATTTAACACAATTATTCTTTTCATTTGTAGATTGAGTTACATGGCAATATCCACAAAAAGCTGTATGAAATTCACCTGCATATTCTACATTAAAAGCATAACCTGTTCTATAATCTTTTATCGATCCAGTTTCTTTATGACATATTTTACAATTCATAATCTCTAAGCTTACATGTAATGAATGAGGAAATATAACAGGGGGCATTGAAGAGTTAGGAGCATACCTTTCTCTTAAATCAATGTTCTCAGGTAATGCCACATCTGACTCATGACAATCAATACATGTATTTTGATTCTCAGTGCTTACAACATCATGGCAATACCCGCAAAAAGCTGCATGAAACTCGCTAGCATATCTATAATCAAGGGCTTCTCCAGTCCTAAAATCCTTAATTTCACCACTTTCAGTTCTAGTGTGACATATATAGCATTGTGAATTTAGAGCTGTCACGTGTACTTCATGAGGAAAGATAACAGCAGGTGTCTCAGAATTAGGAGTATATTTCTCTTTTAAATTAACCTCAGTTGGACCCATTACAACTTGTGCATATACATTTGCTATAAAAACAACAAACAAAAAGATAAACAATTTTTTCATCTAAACACCCCTTATAGTTTATTTGTGGCATTTACTACATACTCTACCCTGTGGAACGTTCATCTTAGTGTGGCATGGCCAACAAAAATCAGTGTGTAAAGGATTTGCAACGCCTTCAATACTTGAAATTTTAAGCTCCTTACCTGTATTTTGATTCTTTAAAGCTCCTCCACCTTTTTTTGACATATGACATTGTTCGCATTGATATTCTAATGCCTCTTGCAAAAATCTATGTGGAAAAATCACTTTTTTTTGTGTTATGTTTTTAACATCAAAACTTTTTGTTAGATCTATCTCTTTTGGACCCAAATCTAGATTTTCTGGTGAAGTTGTTGATTTATTATCAGTGGCATCACTTGCTGTTATACCAGCATATACAAAAGTACAGAAAATAAATAAAACTAGTATTAATTTTTTCACAGAACACCTCCAACTACTAATTAAGTAAATATTGTATACAATAGATTATAATTATTTTTATTTACATAGCAACCAAAAATATTATTTTATTTAAAATAAATAATTATAAAATTTGCATATGGACATTATTTTACATCAGTGCTGTGGGCCTTGCTCAATATACCCTATAGAATGTTTAATAAATAAAAACTTCAATATAATTCCCCTGTTTTATAATCCAAATATACATCCCTATACAGAATTTTTAAAAAGACTAGATAACGCAAAAAGGGTAAATAATATTTACAATATAAAAGGATATTACAATCCCCACTATGATATCTATTCATTTACTAATAATATCCCCTATAATAGTCCAGAGAGATGTTATTACTGTTATAATATTAGATTAAAATACACTGCTGAGTTTGCTAAAAAGTTAAATGTCAAAAATTTTACCACTACCTTGCTTTACAGTAAGTATCAGGATCATGAGTCAATAATAGGTTTATCCAAATATTATGCAAAAGAATTTAATTTAGGATTTTATTATGAAGATTTTAGAAAGGGATGGAAAGAAGGTATAATAAAATCAAAAGAATATAATATATATAGGCAAAATTATCTGAAATCCCTATTATATCTCCTTCTCCGATAATCACCAGAGTATTGCTTTTGAGCTCCAAAGTATAGTCTGCTCCACCTACAACTATATTAC
>JAXHVM010000117.1 GCA_034189185.1 Deferribacterota bacterium | reverse complement strand
CTTAAATCCTTAATAGTAACAATCCTATCATTATAAAAATTTCTATAGCTATTCTTTAAAACTTTAGTTAATACAGAAGTTTCAACCTCAGGCCAAAACTTATTTATAATATAAACAGCTAAATCAACATATTTATAATCTCTTAACACTTTCAAGGCATTATCATCAATAAATGGAATACCTTCGGGCACAAGGAGCCCTCCATCTGGAGCTAACCCCATATATACAGATTCCTCAAAGGTTAATCTTATATCACTATTTCTTGTGCTAAAATATTTCATAAGAGATCAATTTGAGGAAAAAAATAAGCAATTTCATTATGAGCATTTTCATTAGAATCTGATCCGTGAACAGCATTTTTTTCTATATCATGCCCATATAACGCTCTAATTGTACCTTCTTTGGCTTTCTTTGGATCTGTTTCCCCCATCAATGCTCGCCACTCTTCTACAGCATTTTCCTTTTCTAAAACCATTACAATAGATGGTCCTGAAGTCATAAATTTTATTAAATCATTAAAAAAAGGTTTTTCTCTATGCACTTGATAAAAGCCCTTTGCCTCAATTTCACTTAATTTTACTAATTTCATGGCCTTTATAAAAAATTCATTTTTTAGTATTATGTCAATTATTTTCCCAGTATAATTAGCTTTAAAGGCATCAGGTTTAATTATAGCCAGTGTACTATTCATTCATTCCTCCTAAATATTATATATTCTCTTTTGAATTTTTTTAGTATAGGATATATAGACAAATTTACAATACAATTATTTATGAAAATAGGAATAGGTTACGACTCCCATAGATTTGTTAAAAACAAACCCCTTATTTTAGGTGGTATAAGGATTGAACATGATTGGGGATTAGAGGGACATTCAGATGGGGATGTCATAGTACATGCTATTATTGACTCCCTTGTCTCACCAACCTTAAATAAAAATATTGGGGAATTATTCCCTGATAATTCACCTGAGTATAAAAACATATGCTCATTAACACTTTTAAAGAAAGTGCATACTTTAATTGTTGGGGCAGGTTATAATATAATAAATACTGATGTAGTTTTTATCTCAGAAACACCAAAAATAAGCCCCTACACAAACAAAATGAAAGAAGTGTTGGCACACTATTTAGTATTACCAATAAACGCAATATCAATAAAAGGAAAAAGTAACGAAAATATGGGCTTCATAGGAAGGCTTGAGGGAGCAGCTGCAATAGCTGTAAGCCTTCTTAGGCTTAATAAAAATATTAGCTAATTTAATTTCAATCTAACACATTTTTAACCCCTTATTTATTTTAATTTTTTTATTTGGTTTACTAAAAAAAATAAGAAACAAAAAGATAGCATAACAAGTAACAGTTAAAGGTGGTAAAATTGTTGAGTTTAATGATATTGGGGCTAATATTGCAACTGTAAGCCAATGTAAAGATATCACACCCACCGAGTTTAATTTAATTGGAAAATCATTAAACCTAACAATTACTGCTAAGCCACTTAAATTCCAACCGTATAATGATATAAAACGGTGATAAGCCAATATATTATCCAACAACTGTTTATTATGTGAAAAATATATGTTGCATAATATGTATAATATGCCTGTTACAGCAGTACATATTAAAAAAAACATACCTGATAGGATAAAATATTTTTGTTGTATATTTTTACACAACTTAAAAAAAATAATAAAAACACTTAACACAGCAATTGACAAGATAGATGATATAATAAGCTCTAATAGAGTTGATCCAATTAAGATAAAAATAAAAAAAATAATAACCCCTAAATTTATAACCCAAAAAATAATTTTTGCAATTAAATCTTTATTCCCTAAATTACTCTCAATTAGTTTGAATATAACTGAAAAGGTGATAAGTGAAATTGGAAAAGAAAACCCCAAGAAAAAAGTATTAAGGTTTAATTTTTCTAAATGAAATATATTGGAATGTTCATTAATCATGGCGAATATTGATATAATTAGACCAATAGATAAACAAAGAAGGGAGGCATGGTTAAATTTTGTTGATAACTTTATTCTTCTTAAAAAATTATAAATTGAACCAAAATATTTATGCCTAATATATTCAGTTATGAAAAAAATTATCATTGCAAAAACCGATGAGTATAAATAGCTATGTTCAAAAGCAAATAAGGTATATAAAAAACAGGCAATTAAAAGGAAAATTACAATTAAATTGTTTATTTTAAATCTCGAGGTGTAGAGAATGATAATAGAGCCACCAGAACATAGATTAAATAAAAATATATGCAATCGTTCAAAATTATAGCCTTCAATATAATTATTTAGAAAGCCAAAGCAAAGCGCTAATGTCATTAAAATAAAAAATAAAAATCTATATAGTATACTCACAATAATATGATATATTATCTTTTGATTTTGTTAAAAGCAAATAAATAGCATCTAAATTGAAATATTTAATCTATCTTCTAAAATCTTCTGCTCTTCTTCTTTTCTTCTTTTAGACCAGTTAAGTTCTTCCGACATAATCTCTACAACTTTTTCAGCTATCTCTTTTGCTCCATTAATATCAACAAGTGCTAACATAGTTCGCCTAATTATCACATCCTCTGCTCTTGCGGCAAATTCTTCCCTAATTTGATATTTTATTTCTTCTTCAAAAATAGGATAATCCTCATAAAGCATATTTAATTGACCATTATTTAATTCTAGAATTTTATTTAAATTAGAGCCATATCTTTTATACAAAAAGTCAAATTCCTTTTTATCAAGAAAATTGTAAGAACTTTGTTTTTTTAAATCTTCATTTACAGGATCATATCCATCAACAAAGATCCTATCAGTATAACAATAACTATGTGGAGTCAAACGGGCATACTCAATAGCCTTATCCACTAAATCTTGTGCCATCTTTCTATAGGTTGTCCACTTTCCACCCCCTATTGTTAGTAAACCAGATGGTGATGCTTCTATTACATGATCCCTAGAGAGCTTTGCAGTATCTGATTTGTTAGGATCTTTTACAAGTGGTCTTAACCCACTCCACTTAGACTTAATATCTTTTTCTGTAATTTTCATATCAAAATAATTGTTCACGTGCTTTAAAAGATAGTTAACATCTTTTTTCTTTACAGTTGGATGATCTTCTAGTGTTGCCTCCTCGTCTGTTGTACCAACTAATGTATTACCATTCCAAGGCAAAACAAATAATACCCTACCATCCTCTGTTTTTGGTATCATTAAGCCAAACCCTTTTTTTGTATAGCTAGCATCTATTACAATATGTATCCCTGAGCTAACCTTTAACATATCTTCTGTGTTAGGATCATCTAGCTTCCTGATATTATCTAAATAAGGGCCAGTTGCATTAACAACAACTTTACCATTAATATCAAATGTATCACCTGTTAATACATCTTTTACCTTTACGCCACCAACCATGCCACCCTTTTTAATTAGATTTACAACCTCTATATAATTACAAGGCTTTGCACCAAACTTATAAGCAGTTTTGATTAATGCTATATTCATTCGTGCGTCATGAAATTGCCCATCATAATAAAGAACACCCCCTTTTAAGCCCTCTTTTTTAATGCAATCATTGTAACTATGAATTTTTCTCTTACCAAGTATACGGCTAGCCCCCAATCTTTTTTTGCCAGAAAGAACATCATAAAGGGATAAGCCTGCGTATATATAGGGCATCTCATAGGCTTTATAAAGAGGAGTAACAAGATTTAACCTCCAAGCTAAATATTTAGAATTGTTTAAAAGATTATATCTTTCTTTCAATGCATCCCTTACCAAATTATACTGTGTTTTATCAAAATGTAACACTGCATCCTCTAAGTATCTAACTCCTCCGTGCACAAGCTTTGTGCTTCTACTGCTCGTTCCAGAAGAAAAATCTCCCTTTTCAACAAGTGCAGTTTTTAACCCTCTAGAAGCGGCATCAAGGGCTATACCAGATCCTGTTGCGCCTCCACCTATAACAATTAAATCAAAGCTTTCTCTTTTTAAATTCTCCTTAATTTTCTCTCTTATCTCATTCACTACTTATACTCCTTTGCTATCTCTACAGCTTTTCTCCACTTTGTTATCAACATATTTCTCTTATCTTCATCAATTTTTGGTTTGTAGTCTTCATCTATCTCCCATAATTTTTCGATATCCCTTATACTGTTATATACCCCACTTCCTATACCAGCAAATGCTGAAACCCCAAAAGCTGTAATTTGGGTTATTTTAGGTTTTAATACATCTATATTTGAAATATCAGCTAAAAATTGTAACATCCATTTATTATCTGTCATACCACCATCTACTTTTAAAGACTTAAAGGGTATGCCACTGTCCATATTCATCGCTTCATAGAGATCAACTGTCTGATAACATGCGGCTTCTAAAACTGCTCTTGCAAAGTGGGCTATGCCTGTATTCCTTGTTAAACCCACAATAACACCCCTTGCTTTGGAATCCCAGTGTGGTGCACCTAGTCCAGTAAAAGATGGCACAATATATACACCGTCATTACTATCTAAACTTCTAGCTAAATCCTCAGTCTCAGCAGCCTCTTTAATCAACTTTAGATTATCTCTTAACCACTGCACTGCAGCCCCAGCAACAAAAACAGAACCTTCTAAAGCATAGGTTGGCCTCCCATTCAATCTATAGGCAACTGTTGTAAGTAATCTATTTTTTGAATAAACAGGTGTTTCACCTATATTCATTAAAGCAAAACAACCAGTGCCATATGTGCATTTTAATTGTCCTGGAGTAAAACATATTTGACCAACAGCTGCAGCCTGTTGATCGCCTAAAACTGCTAATATTTTTATCTCTTCGCCTATGAGCTTTTTATCGGTATATCCATAATCTGCTACACTATCTTTTATTTCAGGCAGTATTTCTTTTGGGATATTAAACTCATTTAAAATATCTTCATCCCATTCTTGTTTATCCAAATTAAACATCATTGTTCTAGAGGCATTTGTTGCATCTGTTGCATGAATACGACCACCTGTTAAATGCCATATTAGGAATGTATCAACTGTGCCAAAAGCAATTTTTCCTTCCAATGCTTTTTCTCTAAGTCCATCAATGTTATCTAAAAGCCATTTAATCTTTGTAGCAGAAAAGTATGGATCTATAATCAAACCCGTTTTTTTTACTATTTCCTTTTCATATCCTTTATCTATATAATAATTGCACATATCTGATGTTCTTCTATCTTGCCAAACTATTGCGTTATATACAGGCTTGCCACTTGTTTTATCCCATATAATAGTAGTTTCCCTCTGATTAGTTATCCCAATAGCTAGAATTTCCCCTTCTTCAGCCTTTATCCTTTTTACAGCATTTTTTAAACAAGTAATAGTGGTATTTAAAATGTCACATGGATCTTGTTCAACCCACATCAATTTTGGGAATACACAATTAAATTCTTTTTGTAATAAAAAACATGACTTACCTTCTAAGGTATGAGCCACAACCTTAGTGCTAGTAGTTCCTTGATCAATTCCTAATAAATATTTTTCCATCTTCACCTCCAACTAATAATTTATACTATAAAAATACAAAATGCTTTTTTAAATCAAATAAAAAAATTTTATCTAATTTTAAAAT
>JAXHVM010000116.1 GCA_034189185.1 Deferribacterota bacterium | reverse complement strand
AGATGATTTAATAGTGCATACTGGTTTTTCTAATATACAAGCAGTAAGTAGAAGTGGACGAAGTATGCCTTTTTTTAAAGCTGCTGATGGACTTATACCTGCACAAGGGGCTGGTTTTTTCACATTAATGAGATTGAGTGATGCTATTAAAGAGAATAAAGATATATATGGTGTAATAAAGGCAATATCACTAACTAATGATGGAAGGGGGCATGGGCTACTTGTGCCAGCCAAGGAAGGGCAAGTAAAGGCAATGTTAAAGGCATATGAATTGGCAAAATTAAACCCTTCTGATATTGAGTTAGTTGAATGTCATGCTACTGCTACTCCAGTGGGTGACAATATGGAAGCCCAAGCTATGAAAGAGATTTTTAAGGAATCAATTGTTAATATTGCAAGTATTAAATCTAATATAGGTCATACTATAACTGCATCTGGGGTAGCTGCGGCTATTAAGGTATTAAAAGCTTTTGAAAACAATCTTATGCCTGCTTCATTAGGTGAAGGAGAGCTCATAGATGAATTTAAAGACTCTAAAATAAATGTTTTACGTGAGAATAAAGAGTGGAAATCTAAGGGAAGTAAAAAGGCTGGTGTTAGTAATTTTGGGTTTGGTGGCAATAATGCGCATATGATACTAGAAGAATACAAAAAAGATAATTTTAAAATATCTATTAAAAATAGTAAAAGCTTGCAGAATAAAGATATTGCCATTGTAGGGTTAGGCGTTATAGCAGCTAATGTAGTTAACCTTGAGGATTTTATTATTAGTATGTTTAAAGGAGAATCCAGGCTTACTGAATTAAAAAAGGATGAATTGTTGGGTCTTTGTAAACAGATAGATTTGCCTCTTTTTGAAATAAAATTTCCACCAAATGATATAAGACAGACGCTTCCACAACAATTAATGTTATTAAAAACAGCAAGGGATGCTTTAAAGAAGTTAAAAAA
This sequence comes from Deferribacterota bacterium, assembly GCA_034189185.1. Taxonomy (NCBI): domain Bacteria; kingdom Pseudomonadati; phylum Deferribacterota; species Deferribacterota bacterium. Next base: position 4,696 of record JAXHVM010000116.1, on the reverse strand, counting down.
ATATGATAAAGAGAAAACTGGAATATATGCTGGCATGCAAACTGATTGTACAGGTGTTCAGTTTGGAATTGCCTGTAGGTTTATAGATTGGGCAAATAAATTTTCTAGTGTGATTGATGTAGAAAATATTGATATAAATAGATGGATTGATGATTCACAAAATATAGTATGCCCCTATCAAACTGTTGCTGGGGCTTTGGGTATTATACCAAACAATGTAGCAAACAGGATTTCAAATAATTATGACTTTAGATCTTCTAGTTTTACTATATCTAGTGAAGAATTATCAGGGCTTACAGCATTAAATATTGCTATTAGATCATTAAGAGCAAAAGAGCTAGATACAGCTTTGGTTGGAGCCGTTGATGTGTGTAGTACTTATTATCATATAGAGGCTGCAAAATCAATATTAGATAAAAATAAGCACATTCCAGGTGATATAGCAGTTACATTGGTATTAAAAAGACTAGAAGATGCAAGGAAAGATGGTGATAAGATTTATTCTATTATTACTGATAGGATGAAAAGAGAGCCCGATTTTATTATAGATAGTGAGGGTGATAACAATTTTATTAACTATTACGGTTATTCTCACTGTGCATCAACTTTGTTAGATATTTTAGCGGCAACATTAGTATGTAGTTATAAATCAGTACCTTCATTTAAGGGTAAGAAAGCAACACCCTATTTGCCTACAGGTAAAACATTTCTAACTAAGGTCAATGCTTCAGCTAAATATAATGGCAGTGAAAGTATAATAATTAAGGAGGATGAAAAGGCAATCCAAGAGGGTTTATTTGTTGATAGACTACCAGATATGTTTATATTTAAAGGTTCAGATAGAAGAGAAGTAAAAGCTCATCTTGAAAGCTTTAATAAAAATGGGGATGGAGCTTCCAGGCTAGTTTTATTGGTTTTTGAAAAAGAATTTATTGAAGAAGCTAAAAATATGGCAGCCAGCTTACTTGAAAAGAAAGAAAATAATATCACTTTTTCTAATAACAAATATGGGATTTATTATTATGACAAACCTATAAGTGGTGAGATTGCCTTTGTATTTGCAGGTGCTGCTGCAGCTTATAAAGGGATGGGCTCAGAGCTTTTGATGGCATATCCATTTATGAAGGAAGGCATCTCTGAGATGTTTCCCGAACTGAATAGCTCTGTAGGCTGGATCTATAATGAAGATGAAGAACCTGATGCTGAAAAAATTTTATGGGGTGCAACTTTAATATCACAGGTACATGCTTTTATAACAAGGAATCAATTAAATATAAAACCTAATGCAGCTATTGGGTATTCATCTGGTGAGTCAAATTCGCTTATGGCTCTTGGGGCATGGACTGATTTAGAGAATATGTTCTATGAATTTAAAAACGCAAAAGTTTTAACCGAAAAGATTGGTGGTAAATGTGAGGTCATAAAAAAAGCATGGGAAGATAAAGGTGTCAAGGATGTTGAATGGGTAAACTATTGGATAATGGCACCTATTGATGAGATAAAAAAGGAGGCAGAAAAAGAGGATTTAGTACATTTAACAATGATAAATTCGCCTGATGATGCTGTTATTAGTGGTCAGAGAGAAATTTGTGAAAAGATTGCTAAAAAATTTGGTGCAAATAGATATATAAAACTGCCCTATGACGTGGCAAACCATTGTCCTGAGCTAAATTATTATGCAAAAGAATGGTGGGAATTTCATCATAGAGAAACTAACCCCATTTCTGATATAAGATTTTATACCTCCTCTACAGGCAGTTACTATTATCCAACCGATAAAAATGCAGCCGATGCCATACTTGGCATGGCAACAAAACCGTTGAATTTTCCTTTGATGATTGAAAATGCTTATAAAGATGGTGTTAGGATATTTATCGAACATGGTCCAAGGGATGCATGTTCAAGATGGATTGAAAGGATTTTAAGTGATAAAAGAGATGAAATTGTTATAGTTTCCCTAGATAAGCCAAATAGGTCTTCAGCAGAACAAGTATTTTACGTTATAGCTGAGCTCTTAGCTGCAGGGGTGGAGTTTGAATATGAAAACTACTTTGAACATTTTAAAAATATAGACCTTAGATCACAAAAAGAAATCTTAGATCCAAAAAAGAAAATAACTGTAGATGTATATAAAGACCTACCTAAAATCCCACCTATCGAGAATTATATAATTGAAGATAAAAAACAATTCTTATATGAGGAAGTATATATTGATGACGTACAAGTTGATGAGCCACTAGTTTTAACTAGGGCACCAAAACTGCCATATGTGCAGGAAAAACCAATGAAAAAGAAGAGACCTGTAAAAAAGAGAGATTATATAGGTGTAGATCTACCTATTTTCAATAATTTATTTAGATATAATGAGCATATCTTAAATATCCATAAGAATTTTGCCAAGAAGCAAAAAGCATTTTTTGATAATTACTTAGCATATAGAAATAAATCATTGGAAATCTTGGAGAAAGCAATAAAGTCAAATAGGTTTAGAGATTTAGCCTTTGAAAAAGAAGACACCTCTAAAAAGGAAGAACTATTAAAAACTGATGATAACAAAATAACCTATAAAAAAGATGAATTTAGCAAATCTAAAGAAAGCAAAGCAAAAGAAGAAAAGGAGGTTAAATCCTTTAATTATAATAAGGTAGGTGCCTCTAAAGGAGCGAAGATATCAAAAGAAGAATTGAGAAAATTGGCTTTTAAACCATTGCCTGTTAAAAAACCAGTGGGACCAAAATTTAATAAAGAACAATTAAAGATTCATGCCTGTGGCAACATATCAGAGATTTTTGGTCCAAAATTTAAAGAACAGGATAAATATGAGTTGCAAGTTAGAATGCCAATGCCTCCTTTATTATTAGCTGATAGAGTAACGGGCATAGAAGGGGAGCAGTTTGTATTAGGTAGTGGTAGTCTATGGACAGAAACTGATATACTAGAAGGTCAATGGTATCTAATAGATGACTATATACCACCTGGAATTATTATGGAGTCTGGACAAGCTGACTTGATGTTAACATCTTGGCAGGGTATTGATATTTTGAACAATAAAGGAAATAGGGTTTACAGGCTATTAGGTGCAGATGTTATGTATTATGGAAAGGCACCAAAAGTTGGCGATACTCTATGTTTTCAGATTGAAATTTTAAATTATATCTCTTTTGGTGAGATTAAAATGTTTAATTTCCAATATGATTGCAGGATAGATAATGAACTAATTCTCTCAGTTAGAAATGCTCAAGCTGGTTTTTTTACTTATGCTGAACTAGAAAGCTCAGGCGGAGTCATATGGAATCCAGAAGAAGCAGAGTTCACACCTAATCCAAGATTAGATCCTCCGGTTGTAAAGTGTACAAAAAATAAATTTAGTGATGATGATATAAAAGCCTTAACTGAAGGAAGGGTATACGATTGTTTTGGACAAGGATATGAAAAAACAAAATTGCATGAAAAAAGCCCTACAATTCCAAAAGGGAGGATGAATTTAGTTGATAGAGTAACCCATTTTGATATAAGTGGTGGCCCTTTTAAAAGGGGATATATTAGAGCAGAATATGATGTAACACCTGATAAATGGTTTTTAGATTGTCACTTTTATAAAGATCCTTGTATGCCTGGTACACTAATGGCTGATGGTGCTTTACAGGTTATTGCAATATATATGATAGGATTAGGATATACTCTAGATAAAGATGGGTGGTATTTTGAACCAGTTGCTGGAGAGCCCTATAAATTATTAGCTAGAGGGCAGATAACAAAAGAGAGAGTGAAGCTAGTATATGAAGTGTTCATTGAAGAGGTAGTAAATGGTGATTGTCCAACAATATATGCTGATGTATTAGGTTCAAATAGTAGAGGCCTAAAAATATTTCATGCAAGGAGGATGGCTTTAAAGTTAAGTCCTGGCCAATAATTATATATTAACAATTTTAAATTATAGTTTAATAGAGATTGTTAACTATCTTTGTTTTTAAGCATAAATCTTTGGATTTTGCCACTAGGGGTTTTGGGTAGATATTCTACAAACTCTATTTGCCTTGGATATTGATGAGCTGCAAGATGTGATTTAACAAAGCTTTTTATATCCTCTGCTAATTCTTCAGTAGGCTTTACCTCCTTTTTTAATACAATATAGGCTTTTATTGTTTCACCTTTTAATTGATCGGCAATGCCAACAACTGCAACTTCAGCAACACTTTCATGTTTCATAATCACATTTTCAATCTCAACAGGGCTAATTCTATAGCCTGCACTTAATATTATATCATCACTCCTTCCAGAGAAATAAAAATAGCCTTCATTATCATATGAGACTTTATCCCCTGTTAAATAATAATTATTATTATTTATAAATTTATCACTATTTTTTTCAGATTCTTTAAAGTAGCCTTGAAACCACATAAGGGGTGAATACTTTATGTCCACTGCAAGATGCCCTTCCTTGAATGTTTTTAACTCATCTCCTGAGTTATCTACAATAGTCATCCTAAAACCGGGCATAGAATGACCCATTGAGCCTATTTTTATATCTTTTCTTAGTAATGGGTGATGATGATTATTTATAACCATGCCTATCTCAGTTTGACCATAGTGATCATGTATGGTAACCCCCCAATTGTCTTTAAACCATTCTATAACTTCTGGGTTTAGTGGTTCACCAGCACTAGATGCTTTATTAACATATATTTTATCTTTT
>JAXHVM010000115.1 GCA_034189185.1 Deferribacterota bacterium | reverse complement strand
ATGATTATTATCAACCTGAAGCATATGTTCCACAGTCAGATATTTATATAGAAAAGGACTCATCAATCAATGACCATATTGATAAGATGCGACATTCTGCAACGCGTAGTCTTTTAGAGAGGAGGGATGTAATAATTGTAGCCTCTGTTTCTTGCATATACGGACTAGGCTCCCCTGAAGCATATTATGGACAGTTAATAAGTGTTGAATTAGGACAAGAGATTGAAATGGAAGCTATTATGGAGAAATTGATCTCAATACAATATGAACGCAATGACTACGATTTTCATAGGGGCACATTTAAAGTAAAAGGTGATATTCTCGATATTTTTCCATCCCATGAAGAGAATATCGCCTATAGAGTGGAATTTTTTGGTGATGAAATAGAAAATATTTCAGAATTTGATCCCCTCACAGGTAAAACTGTTAGAGAGAGGCAGAAGGTAACAGTTTATCCAAATACTCACTATGTAACGGCAAATGTTACAATAGATGATGTAATAAATAATATAAAAATAGATTTAGATAAAAGGGTAAAAGAGTTTGAAAGTAAAAATAAATTACTAGAAGCCCAAAGACTTAAACAAATAACTAATTTTGATATAGAGATGCTTGAAGAAACTGGCTATTGCAATGGTATTGAAAATTACTCAAGATATTTTGACGGTAGGAAGCCTGGCGAGACACCACCAACACTTATGAGCTATTTACCAAAAGACTCTTTGGTTATTATAGATGAATCACATATTACAATACCTCAAGTAAAGGGTATGTATTTTGGTGATAGATCTAGAAAAAAAACCCTTGTTGAATATGGGTTTAGATTGCCATCAGCTTTAGATAATAGACCCCTTAGATTTGACGAATTTAATAAATGTCTAGATAAGGTTTTATATGTTTCAGCTACACCTGCAGAATTTGAGATTAATGATTCATCTGGTATTATTGTAGAGCAAGTAATAAGGCCAACTGGCTTGGTTGACCCTGAGATCTTTATAAAACCAGCAAAGAATCAGGTAGATGATTTATATTATGAGATTAAAAAAGAGATTTCAAAGGGCTATAGGGTATTAGTAACAACATTAACAAAGAGAATGGCTGAGGAGTTATCAAAATATTATAAGGAGTTGTCTTTAAAGGTTGAATATTTACATTCTGATATTGATACAATTGAAAGAATAAAGATAATAAGAGAGTTGAGATTGGGAAAATTTGACTGTTTAATTGGAGTTAATCTCTTAAGAGAGGGGTTAGATATACCTGAGGTTAGTTTGGTTGCAGTGCTAGATGCTGATAAGGAAGGTTTTTTAAGATCGGAGAGATCCCTCATACAGACAATAGGAAGGGCTGCCAGAAATGTTGACGCTAGGGCTATATTTTATGCGGATAATATTACAAAATCAATTAAAAAAGCCGTTAAAGAAACAGACCGTAGGAGGAAAAAGCAGTTTGAATACAATAAAAAACATGGTATAACACCACAAACAATTAAAAGTGAGATATCAAATATACTTGAGAGTATTTATGAAAAGGATTATGTTACAATTGACAAAAATGAAACAATAGATGTTGCATTAACTGGAGATAAGAATAAAGATATAAAAATATTAGAGAAAGAAATGTATAGGCTTGCCAAAAATATGGAGTTTGAAAAGGCTGCTAGAGTTAGGGATCTACTATTTGAATACAAAGCGACTATAAATAAGTAGTTTATATAGATGATAAAAAGATTATTAAAATACATAACATTTACATTTTTATTTATTATTATAATTTCATTGTTTTCACTTGGTATATATTTGTATAAGCTAAATCAAGAGCTACCATCTATAAAAGAATTGAAGAATTATAAATATAAAACACCAACGACCATATATGATTCAAATAATAAGGTTATTGCTGAATTGGGTAAGGAGATAAGATATCCAGTGAAGTTAAATAAAATACCAAATGATCTTATAAATGCATTGGTGGCTGTTGAAGATAGCCGTTTTTACGAGCATGAAGGCATAGATTTTTTAAGTATAATAAGAGCTTTTTTTGCTAATCTGAGAGCTGGCAGAATTGTAGAAGGGGGTTCTACTCTTACACAACAACTCGTTAAGGTAATATATCTATCGCCTGAGAAAAAGCTGAAAAGAAAGGTAAAAGAGGCAATACTTGCCTATAAACTAGATAAGTTCCTATCTAAACAAGAAATTCTAGAACTCTATTTGAATGAGGTATATTTGGGTAGAGGTGCATACGGTGTTCAAGCAGCTGCAAAATTTTACTTTGGGAAAGATGTATCAGAGTTAAATTTAGCTGAATGCGCTCTTATTGCTTCTCTTCCAAAAGCCCCTGGTTACTATGCGCCTCATTTGCATCATGATAGAGCATTAGAGAGGAGAAACTACGCATTACTTAGAATGTATGAAGAGGGTTATGTAACTGAGAGCGAATATAAAGATGCTACAAGACAACCTGTCAGAATTATAGAAGAGAGACCACAAAGGATAAAAATGGCAGAATATTTTATAGAGTTTATTTTAGATTATCTAAAAGAGAAGTTAGGTGTCAATAATATTGGAAATGGGGGATACAAAATATATACAACAATAAATAGAGAATATCAATTAAAAGCAGGAAGGGTTAATAGAATAAATCTATTTAATATATCAAAGAGGCAGGGTTATATGGGCCCAATAACAAATATTAGCGAAAATGATTATAAGAATAGATTAGATAAATATAAATATCTAGAAAACTATGATATTAAAATAGCTAAAGCAGAAGAGGTAGAAAAAAATTTCGTATATATTGTTATTGATGATAAAAAGGAGAAACTTGATATAAGGCAAAATAAATGGGCAAGGCCTGTTAATAGTAGCATGAGATCATTAGAGGATTTTAGGCTTATTTTAAAAAAAGGTGATTTTATCTTGGTGTATAATAGTGGTGGTACTACCTATTTATATCAAGAACCTAAGATTGAAGGAGCATTATTAGCAATTAACCCATTAAATGGAGATATACTTACTATGGTTGGCGGTTTTAATTTTAATAAGTCTATGTTTAATAGAGCTGTAATGTCTAAAAGACAAGTAGGTTCACTTTTTAAACCTTTAGTATATGCTACAGCTGTTGATAATGGATTTGATCTAACATACCAGATATTTGATGCACCTGTGATAAAAAAAGCAACAATTGATGAATATTGGAAGCCAGAGAATTTTGAAGAGAGATTTTATGGTTTTACTACTTTAAAAAGAGGTCTTATAAAATCAAGGAATATAGTTACGGTGAAACTAGCAGATAAATTAGGTGTGAACAGGATTATAGAATATGCTAAAAAATTTGGCATTAGTTCTGAGTTTAATAGAGATCTCTCAATAAGCCTTGGTTCAAGTGCAATTTCACTAAAGGAGATGGTATATGCCTATTCAGCCTTTCCTAATAAAGGCGAGATTTACAAAATGAGACCAATTAGATATGTTTTAGATAGCGGGGGCAAGGAGATATATAGTGAAAAACCAAAAATAAAATATAAGCCTATCAAAGAATCAACTGCGCATATTATGGTTGATGCTTTAATAGATGTCGTAGAAAATGGAACTGGAAGAAAGGCGAAGCACATCCCTAGATTTATAGGGGGCAAAACAGGATCTACAAATAATTACAGAGATGCTTGGTTTATTGGTTTTTTGCCTAATTTAGTGGTAGGCGTTTGGGTTGGTTTTGATGATTTTTCATCTATAGGTCCTTTAGAAACTGGTGCTAGAGCTGCCTTGCCAGCGTTTGTTGATTTTATGGAAAGTGTATTAGATGATGTTGACTATAAAACTTTCCCTACCTCTAAAAATGTTACCTATTATAAGGTAGACAAAAAAACCTATAAGAAAACTGAGGCTATAAATGTTCCTTTTACTTTTGAACCCTATGCAGATGATATGCCAAATGAAATAGCAAATTAATGAGTGAATATGTTCTAAGCAATTTGCCTTATGTAGTTATTAATAGCAACAAAGAGATAATAGATTATTCATATAATTTTGAAAGCATATGGAATGAGTTGGTACGCTTAAATATTAAAGATATCCAGGAATATATATTTGAAAAATTATATAATAATAAACCTATAATTAATTTTGGTTCAAAAATTTATTTCATTCTAGCAGATAAATCAAAGGAGCTAACAATAATATATTTTATTGATATTACAGCTATTACACAATACTTAGAGGATTATTTTGATATTAATTCTTTTTTTCATGAATTAAAAAACCCCTTAACAGTTATTGATGGTGTTGTTCAACTTTTACAAAGAGAAAAGTTAGATAGTTATCTAAATAAGTGTATTAGCGTTATTAATTCAGAGACAAATAGGATTAAAAGTTTATTAGATGATTTTAAATCTATCTCAAAACAACAAATATTTAAAAACCCCTTTGATGTAAAAGAATTTATTGATGAACTAATAACCTCTTTTAATATAGCTTTCCCAGATATTAATATTAAGCTGGAATTTGATCCCAATCTTGATATAATTAATGGTGATAGGAATAAGCTTTATAGTGCATTTTATAATATATTGAAAAATGCCTGTGAAGCTCAAAAAGAGGGCATAGTAAAGCTAACAGCTTTTATAGATCCTGTGGTAAAATATTATGATAAACATTTAGATAAGGGTTTATTGATGGCAAGATTTAATATTATTGATTATGCTGGTGGTATTAACACTGAAATAAGGGAGAAGATTTTTAACCCCTTTTTCACAACAAAATCTAAAGGACATGGCTTGGGTTTAACTATTGCAAAAAAGATTATCGAAAGTCATAATGGAAAGATAGATATTAAGTGTATTAATGGATTAGAGACTACATTTTCAATCCTCTTACCTTTATAAATTATGAAAAAAAATAATTTATTAATTATTGATGATGAAGAAAATATTTTGTGGGTTTTAAAAGAGGGGCTAAACGATAAAGATCTTATCATACATACCTCTAAGAGTATTGTTGAAGCAGAAAAAAAACTCGAAAATAATCCCATAAGAATATGTATTGTTGATATATATATTGACGGCGTAAACGCACTAGATCATATAAAGAGGTGGATGAGTAAATATCCTGATATATATTTTATAATAATAACAGCTTATAATACTAGTTCAAATATAATTGATTCAATTAAACTGGGAGCTATAGATATATTCACAAAGCCCTTTGACATTGGGGAATTGAAAGAAAGGCTACTAAATATATTATATTCAAAAGAAAGTGAAAAGGGTGGTAACATAGATGATCCTTTAGATAATATGTCTTATGATTATCAAACAAGAAGTAAAAAAATGTTAGAAATTTATAAAATAATAGGAAGGACGGCAAAATCCGATATATCTGTATTGATAACAGGGGAGACAGGAAGTGGTAAGGAGGTAATCGCAAGACTGTTACATAATAAGAGTAGTAGAAGTGATAAACCCTTTGTGGGCATTAATATGGCAGCAATACCAAAAGAGCTGATTGAGAGTGAATTATTTGGCTATGAAAAGGGAGCCTTTACTGGGGCAAATAGTGTTAGAATAGGAAAGTTTGAACAAGCAAATGGTGGAACTATATTACTTGATGAGATATCAGAACTTGACTATAGACTACAATCAAAAATATTAAGGGTTATACAGGATAAAGAATTGACTAGAATTGGTTCTAATAATCCAATCAAATTGGATATAAGGATAATAGCTGCAACAAATAGGGATATGTTAAGCCTTGTAAAAGAAAATAAATTCCGTGAGGATTTATATTACAGGTTGAATGTTGTTAATATTAGGGTGCCACCATTAAGAGAGAGAAAGGAGGATATCCC
>JAXHVM010000114.1 GCA_034189185.1 Deferribacterota bacterium | reverse complement strand
ATCCTGATGGTAAAAAAGAGAATCTGCTTGCCGCTAAAGGCGTTACGATGCCAGAAAGTGAAGCTGATGGCGGATATCCTGAATTTTCAGATGTAATAAAAGGCACTGACTGGAAAACCGATTTAAGTCAGAAAACAATTAAATATGCCCTTGATAAGGGTATGGCACCTTTCGGCAATGCAAGGGCTAGGTGCTATGCTTGGAATTTCCCAGATCCTGTGCCGATTCATAGAGAGCCACTGCACTCACCAAAACCTGAGCTGATTAAAAAATATCCAACATACGATGATAAACCAGATCATTACCGGGTATTTACAAAGTTTAAAAGCGAGCAAAAACTCGACTGGTATAAAGAATTTCCTTTTATTCTTACCACAGGACGCATAGTTGAATATATGGGTGGAGGTGCTGAAACACGGAGTAATAAATATCTGGCCGAACTTCAACCTGAGATGTATGCTGAGGTTAACATCAGAACAGCAAATGATTATGGGTTGAGAGATGGTGATATGATATGGATAGAGTCTCCTAATGGCGGCAAAATTAAAGTTAAAGCAAAAATTTCTGACAGGGTTAATCCTGCCACAATTTTTCTGCCCTTTCACTTCGGTGGCTTTTTTATGGGGGATTCCTGGGCTAATAAATATCCCGAAGGAACTAAACCATATGCTCTTGGCGAAGCTGCTAATGTGGCAACTAATTACGGTTATGATATTATAACCCAGATGCAAGAGACTAAAACAGGTCTCTGTAAAATCATTAAAGCGTAGCTTTAGGAGGAAATTATGGCACGTATGAGATTTTTATGTGACGTAGAAAGGTGTATAGATTGTGGTGGCTGCTCGATAGCATGTAAAGAAGGACATAACGTTCCTGTTGGTATTAGTAGGCGCAGAGTTATTACTATAAATGAAGGTAAACCGGGAGAAAAAAGTATTTCTGTTGCATGCATGCATTGCTCAGATGCTCCGTGCATAGCAGTTTGCCCAGTTGATGCCCTCTATCAGAGAGATGATGGGATAGTTCTTGTAAACAAAGATATATGTATTGGCTGTGGTTATTGTTTTTTTGCTTGCCCCTTTGGTGCACCTCAATTTCCTGAAGGAAACAGTTTTGGAGCAAGGGGTGTTATGGATAAATGCACGTTCTGCGCTGGAGGTCCAGATGAAAATTTTAGCGATAGAGAAATGAAACTATACGGTCAAAATAGAATAGCCGAAGGTAAAGTTCCTTTATGTGCAGGGATGTGTTCAACAAAAGCTCTTTTGGCTGGCGACGGGGATAAAGTAGCTGATATTTACAGGGAAAGGGTATTTAAACGTGGCTCAGAAGTAAATGCATGGGGTTGGTCAAGGGCTTATTCTAAAGAATGAAAAAGCAGTGTGAAAATAACATTACAATGATTTTTTCATTTTGAAATTTTGTGCTCTGAAACATTTAAAAAGGAGCGTAAGGGTATGAAAAAGTTAATTATTGGTTTTATTTTGTTTTTTTTCATAATTACTACCACCGGGATAGCTACAGAAAGTAAGAAACCTCAGATTATCCGTTCTTATGGAGCAATTTCATCCTCTGAATACTATAAAGATATTAATAAAGTTTATACCGGTGACTGGCAAAAATATGGACAAACTTTTACAATTTTACAAGAGAAATATTTTAAAAACATTTATTCTTTAATAATTATAGCCACACCTCTGGCTTTTCTGCTTCATTTTTTAGTATTCGGTGCGTTCAAATTTGCACATAGTGATGAAAAAATACCATGGTATAGTCTTTTAGAAAGGGTAATCCACTGGATAGCTGCAGTAACTTTTGTGGTTATGCTTTTATCGGGGCTTAGTATTATCTACGGAAGCCTTTTTGGCGGTGGAACTTTCGTTAGATTTTTACGATATACTCATGGTATTATTGCCGTAGTTTTCACTATTGATGCTTTAATTCTTTTTATCTTATGGGTTAAAAATGCTATACCTAAAATTTACGATATAAAATGGTTTCTTGTCATGGGTGGATATCTGAGTAAATCCCAAAAAATTATAAAGGCAGATAAGTTTAATGCTGGCCAAAAGGTATGGTTTTGGCTTGCAACAATCGGTGGAATTGTTATGGCTGTTACTGGTTATACTATGTATTTTTTTGCGGGAACAACAGATATGCTGCGAATTTCTGCAATAATACATATTTTTCTTGGTGTGGCACTACTTGCCATGTTTATCGTGCATATATACATGAGTGTATTTGCAATTAAGGGCTCTCTCAAAAGCATGCTTTACGGGTATAAAGATGCTGAAGAGGTAAAAGTTCTTCATAGTGCGCATTATAAAAAGCTTAGAAATGAAAAATATATATAACTAACCAATGTCTTGTTTAACAAGTATTTTATATCAAATTTACATTATTCATGTAATGTATGAAATTAATGATATAAATCTAATAGGTTTAATAAATTATATATGAATACAGGAATTACAAAAGCGCAATTGAAATTATCAAAAAAATTAGTTACTCACTGTAAAACAATTAGATATGACGGCGCATTTTCTGAAGATGAATCCTTTGTTGTCAAAGAGATAAGACATAAAATTCATATAAATGGAGAGCTTTTTGCATCTGCTATGCTTATTCCTGATCAGCAAAAGGAATTTACCTATGGCTTCTTATTTACTTCTGGGATAATAAATGGTGTAGACGATGTTGTTAATTATAGAATATGCGAAAATTACAATATATATGTTTACCTAAAAGATCCAAGACCCCTTGCTACCAAATACACTTGGACCATTACATCAGGCTGTGGCAACGGTAAAATTTTGGATAAAACATATGATGATATCAAAACAATTGATTCAGTATTTAAAATTAGTGCAGCCGATATTTTATATCATTTTAAGGTTATGGAAAAAGAATCTGATTTATATAGTGCAACTAGATGTGCCCATAAGGCTTATTTCGTAAATACTGAAGGGGAGGTTATTACATCAGATGATATAGGAAGGCATAATACAATAGATAAAATTATAGGTTATATTCTTTTAAACATCTTATCAAGTGATGGTGTTTTGATTTCAACTGGGAGATTAACCTCAGAAATGATACTGAAATGTATTCGTGCAAAGATTCCAATCGTTGTTTCACGCACAGCACCATCCAAGTTTGGAATAGATTTAGCTAAAAAATCAAACATGACACTAGTCGGATTAACTAATAGAAATAGTTTTACAATATTCCATGATCCTGGAAGAATTAGATGAACTTTAATTTGTTACAAAACTATTAATGGCAACAATTTTCATAAATTAGTTTTTTATACATCTATCTTTTAAACAATTAAACAATTTTAATTGTAAAATAAATTTATTTAAAATATAATTTAAAATTAATTAATATATAGGATAAAAAAATGAAGAATAAAAGGACAACAAAAAAATGTGATGTTTGGCGAGGAAAACCTTATCCATTAGGTGCAACATGGAATGGAATGGGTGTAAACTTTGCTCTTTTTAGCGAACATGCTGAAAAGGTTGAGCTGTGTTTATTTGATAACTATGGGCAGAAAGAAATTGAGCGCATACAAATGCCAGAACAAACAGATCAAATATGGCATGCTTACCTTCCAGAGATACGACCTGGTCAAATCTATGGCTATAGGGTATATGGCCCATACAAACCTAATGAAGGTTTTAGATTCAATCCAAACAAACTTCTTTTAGATCCTTATGCTAAATCAATTGTTGGTGAGCTAAAATGGGACAATTCTCACTTCGGTTATAATATGGATGACCCAGATGAAGACATCTCCTTTGATGAGAAAGATAACGCTCTCTTCATGCCAAAAAGCTGCGTTATTGAACAGGCTTTTACATGGGAGCTAGATCAAAAACTTAATATTCCCTGGCATGAAACAGTTATTTATGAGATGCATGTAAAGGGCTTTTCTAAGCTTAATGCAGAGCTTCCAGAAAGCCTTCGCGGAACCTATGCTGGCCTTGGTAGTGAGCCTTCCATTACTTACTTAAAGAAGCTGGGTATAACAGCAATTGAGCTTATGCCAATTCACAGTTTTGTAGATGATTATTATCTTGTTGAAAAAGGGCTTAGAAATTACTGGGGTTACAACTCTATTGGCTTTTTTGCACCAGATATGCGCTATAGTGCAACAGGGGAGATCTCTGAGTTTAAGACAATGGTTAAGGCTCTTCATGCTGCAGGTATTGAGATCATACTTGACGTAGTCTATAATCACACAGCTGAGGGAAACCACCTTGGACCAACGTTTTGTTTTAAAGGAATAGATAACACATCCTACTATAAACTCATTGACGATAATCCCAGATACTATATGGATTATACGGGTTGTGGTAATTCCCTAAACATGGACAATCCGAGGGTTTTACAGCTTATTATGGACAGCCTTCGTTATTGGATTCTAGATATGCATGTAGATGGCTTTAGATTCGATTTAGCCGCAACCTTGGCTAGGGAGCTGCACGAAGTAAATAGATTGGGAAGTTTTTTTGATATTATCTGCCAAGATCCTATTATTTCTCAGGTTAAACTAATCGCTGAGCCTTGGGATTTAGGTGAGGGTGGCTATCAGGTAGGAAACTTTCCACCAGGGTGGGCAGAATGGAATGATAAATATAGAGATTGTATACGTAAATATTGGAAAGGTGATGGTGACCTTATTGGCGAGCTTGCCTATAGGATAACAGGTTCATCTGATTTATACGCCCTTTCAGGAAGGCATCCCGTTGCCTCAATTAACTTTATAACAGCGCACGACGGTTTTACCTTAAATGATCTTGTTAGCTACAATGAAAAACATAATGAGGCCAATCAAGAGGATAACAAAGATGGTACAGATAATAATTTGAGCTGGAACTGCGGTGCTGAAGGAAAAACAGACGACCCTGAAATATTAAAGCTCAGGGCTCGCCAGAAAAAGAATTTTCTTGCTACACTTTTTCTCTCTCAGGGAGTGCCTATGTTACTCATGGGAGATGAGGTTAATCGCACACAGGAAGGAAACAATAATGCTTACTGTCAGGATAATGAACTTACTTGGATGCACTGGGATTTTAAACTAGAAGATAAAAAACTACTAAAGTTTGTAAGAGATATAATATCCTTTCGCAAGGCTCATCCTATCCTCCACCGAATACACTTTTTTCAAGGACGCAAAATCCAGGGAACAGATATTAAAGACATTCTTTGGCTTAACCCTTCGGGAGAAGAAATGAGCACAGAAGAATGGCAACAAGCATTCGCACGTTGTCTTGGTATCTTCTTAGCAGGGTCAGATCTAACGGAAACTGACGAGAAGGGGAGACCCCTTTCAGATGATCATCTTTTAATTCTTTTAAATGCTCATTATGAACTAATTCCATTTAAAATACCATCACTTTTGAATAATGGTAGCTGGGAAGTAGTTTTTGATACCTTCGATGACAAACGAAAAGGATGCAGATATGACCCCGACAAAGAATATCCTTTAGAAAGCAGGTCTTTAGTAGTTTTATTAAATCCAAGGACAGAAGAATAGGGAGGCAGAATATAAAAAATCTCTATGTTTAAATACAGCCTACAATTTGTTATGTTAGCATAATGAAATTTATAATTTATGTAGTTGGTTTGTAAAATTATTAAAATTGTATATAACATATATAGTATATTAATATCTAGTGAATAATTATATGCCTATGCATGATAAATTTATCTCTTATTTAAAAGGTTTTCCTGGAGTCAGTTTCCATACATATTGTGAAGTAGCTAATGATTTTTTAAGCAAAACAAAAACAACATAGAGCTTTAAAAATAATGAAAAACATAGCTATCATAGGATTAGGCGGTACTATTGCAATGATGAAAGATGATACTGGGCTTGCAAGACCTGCTCTAGATTCGGAAA
>JAXHVM010000113.1 GCA_034189185.1 Deferribacterota bacterium | reverse complement strand
GGAACTAGAGAATTTTTTTGAGGTTATATCGCAACTAGATAAAAAATTAAAAGTTATACTATGGCAGCTACCACCTGGCTTTAAAGTAAACATAGAGGTCTTTAATGACTTTTTAAATATGCTAACTAAATATAATAATATTAAAAATGTTTTTGAGTTTAGACATAAATCCTGGCTAACAGAGGATATTTATTCGCTCTGCAAAAAATTCAATATATGTATATGTATAGCTGATTATCCAGAATTTTTAAAAAATCCACCTATAACGGCTAATTTTTTATATGTCAGAAGACATGGTAAAGGCGGTAGATACAATACACTTTACACACGCCAAGAATTAGAAGATTTATCAAAATTTATAAAAGATAATAAAGATTCAATAAGCGAAGCATATATATATTTTAATAACGATTTTAATGCATATGCCCCACAAAATGCACAAGAGCTTATTGAAATTATAAATAAATAGATTTATTTATAATACAACTCTTGTATTTCCTCTCTATTATTAGTTTGTCCCAAGGCCAACATTAATAAAATCCTTGCCTTTGCAGGGGTTAAATCATCAGCAAATATTGCCCCTAATTTTTCTAAAGATCCACCCCCACCTAATACACCATAAACAGGCTTTACAGAACCATAATACACCCTTGTTGCTATAACAACATAGAGGCCTTTCTTAATAGCGTATTCAACTGCTTCATAAACTTCCTTATTAACATTCCCTCTTCCGAAGGCTATAACTACTAATCCGTCTACACCACTGTCTGCGGCATACCTAATATATTTACCTGTTGAGCCTGTAAACATTGTTATTATATCAACTTTTGCTAGTTTTTCAGGTAGTGGCAATTTAAGCCTACGCACAGGTTTGTTATAATAAATAACCCTATCATCATCAACATAACCTAAGTATCCATATTCACCTGATTCAAAGGTTTGGACATTATTTGTATGGGTTTTTCTTGACCCCCTTGCAGCGTTTATATAGCTATTCATACATATCATTACACCTCTATCAAAAGATGATTTTGATAAAACAATTCTCACTGCATTTAAAATATTTCTTGGGCCATCACTATCTTTATCAGTTGCAGTTCTTTGAGCACCTGTTAACACCACTGGCTTTTTACTATCTACCGTTAAATCTAAAAAATAAGCAGTCTCCTCCATAGTATCTGTCCCATGTGTTATAACAACACCTTTAACATCTTCTCTCTCTAATGTATTATTTACAAGTTTTGATAATCTTAACCAGTGGTCAGGCGTCATATAAGAGCTGTCAATATTGCTAAATTCAATTACTTCAATCTCAGCCAAATTTTTAATCTGTGGCACAGCCTCTACTAAATCCTTACCAGTTAAAGCTGGAACTGCTTTATTAGTTTTTTCATCTAGCTTCATTGCAATAGTTCCACCTGTTGAAATAACAACAACTTTTGGCAGAATACTGGCAAATAAAAAATTAGCGTTAAGAAATATCAAAAAACTTATAAATAGCAATAATGGGTAAATTTTATTTATCTTCATTGTCAAACCTCCATTTTTTTATTATACCAGAAATTAATCTATATTAATATGTTATTTGCTTTTTTTAGGTAATATGATATTAAATAATAAAGCTAAATTTATGGAGGCTACATTGGATAATGATTTAAAATATTTGTCTAATTACTGGTATAATATACAGGCTGATCTAAATGATTATGAGCCCTTGTTTTTTAATCCTGTAACAACAAAAAAAGCACAGATGGATGAATTAAATCTGATATTCCCAAAAAACCTAATTGAACAAGAAACCACCCGTGAAAAATATATTGAGATACCAGAGCAGGTATTAGATGTA
Organism: Deferribacterota bacterium; assembly: GCA_034189185.1. NCBI lineage: Bacteria > Pseudomonadati > Deferribacterota > Deferribacterota bacterium. The sequence continues at coordinate 4,090 of JAXHVM010000113.1, read as the reverse complement.
TATAAATTATACAGGCCAACCCCATTAAAAAGAGCATACAATTTAGAAAAGGTTTTACACACCCCTGCAAAAATATTCTACAAATATGAGGGAGCCTCCCCAACAGGCAGTCATAAATTAAATACTGCAATTGCACAAGCCTACTTTAACAAAATAAGTGGTATTAATACCCTAACAACCGAAACAGGCGCAGGTCAATGGGGCTCAGCCCTTGCTTTTGCCTGTAAACAACTAAAAATGCACTGTAAAATATTTATGGTAAAAATAAGTTTTGAACAAAAACCCTATAGAAGAATATTGATGAACCTAATGGATGGTGAGGTTATTGCTAGCCCTTCTGAGAAAACAGAGACGGGGAGAAAAATTTTGAAAGAGATGCCTAACTCTAATGGTAGTTTAGGTATAGCAATAAGTGAAGCCGTTGAGATAGCTGCAGCTAATAAGGATATAAACTATGCACTTGGTAGTGTTTTAAATCATGTAATACTCCACCAGAGTGTTATCGGATTAGAGTCAAAAAAACAACTTGCTTCAATAGGTATATACCCAGATATAGTAATAGGATGTTGTGGTGGGGGATCTAATTTTTCAGGCATCTCCTTTCCCTTTATTGCAGATAAGCTAAACGGGAAAGATGTTAGAGCCATAGCAGTAGAACCAATGGCATGCCCAACACTAACCAAGGGAAACTATACTTATGATTATGGGGATACAGCCAAGTTAACACCTATAATGAAAATGTATACATTGGGACACAATTTCATACCCCCAGCTATACATGCAGGTGGCCTACGTTATCACGGTGTTTCACCTTTATTAAGCCACATATATAATAAAGGATTGATTGAAGCAGTGGCACTGCCCCAATCTGAGGTTTATAAAGCTGGGAAATTATTTGCTGAGACTGAAGGTATTATTCCAGCCCCTGAATCAGCCCATGCAATAGCCACGGCTATTAAAGAAGCAAACATTTGTAATGAGAAAAACATATCAAAAAATATACTTTTTTGCCTAAGTGGACACGGCCATTTTGATATGTCATTTTATGAAAAACATATAAATAGAGAATTAGAGGATATAGACTATCCTGATCAGTATATAAAGGAATCATTGAAGGATTTGCCAAAAATTGAAACTAATAATTATTAACAAACAAGAAGTAATTGATAAAAAAACAAAAGAAAACATAAGCACAAATCATTTGTTTTAAAAATCTATGTAAAGAACTACTATTTTAAATAGCTGTCAAACCAATCTAGAATAGTATTATACCATAATTTTGAATTTTGCTGTTTCAACACCCAATGTCCTTCATCTGGGAAATATAAGAACTTTGAGGGAACATCCATCTGTTTTAAAGCAGTAAATAGTTGTAATCCTTCAGATAGATCAACCCTATAATCAAGACCACCATGAATAACAAGGCAGGGTGTAGAAAAATTTTCTACATAATTATGGGGTGACCATTCTTCATAAGTTTGTCTTGACTCCCAGTAAGGGCCACCAAATTCCCAAAAAGGAAACCATAATTCTTCTGTTGAACCCATAAAACTAACAATATTAAAAACACCATCATGGCTTACTAATGCTTTAAACCTATTAGTATGACCTTCTATCCAGTTTATCATATACCCACCAAATGAAGCACCTGCTGCACCCATTTTACTGCTATCGACATAGGGTAAGGTGGTAGCAAAATCAACCCCTTTCATAAGATCCTCATATACCTTACCACCCCAATCACCACTTACATCATTTATAAAATCCTGCCCAAAACCAACAGAGCCAGTTGGATTTGGCATCATTACAACATAACCTCTGCTGGCAAACAATTGCGCATTCCATCTATAACTCCAACTATCACTCCAAACTGATTGTGGACCACCATGAATAAGGTACAACAAAGGATATTTACTACCACTATTAAAATATGGTGGTTTTACGATAAATGCCTGTATATTTCTCTCTGCTCCTGAATATTCTATATTTTCAACATCCCCCAAACTTAAACTGCTTAAAAATTTATCATTATAGGAGGTTAACTTTTTTATATCTTGGCCATTGTAAGAATATATATCACTAGGCTCACTTAAACTTGAAACAGCAAAGTATAGATTATTATCTTTTGATATCTTTAAATTATAACAATAAATATTATCAACTATTTTTTCTCTTTTTACAAACCCATTTTTTTCAAAGTTAGATATATTTATTCTATAAATGGGTGTATAACCCCCTTCATCAACAGTGAAATATAGGTATTTCCCATCTTTTGACCAAACAACTTCTTCAACCCAATTATCAAAATTAGATGTTAAATCATATAATTTGTTTCTTACCCTATCATATAATATTAACCTAAATCTATCTGACTCATAATTTGGTGTAAATTGGCTCCTATAAGCTATATATCTGCCATTTGGAGAAAACCTGGGATAACCATCATAACCTTTATTTAGAGTTAGTTTAAATTGACTTTGTGTATTAACTTGAGAGAGTATAATATCTTTATTTGTACTTGTGCTTAAATCTTCATCTCTATTTACAACAAAAGCAATCTCTCTGCCATCCTTTGATATATCAAAATCCCTTTCACCGCCAAGAGAAAAAGGGGGTACTTCAAGGTCATTAGGTGATACATCAACATATTTTTTACTATTTATATTATAATAAAATAGATGCCTATATTTACCATCATACCACCTATCCCAATGTCTATATAACAGATTGTCTATAAGTTGTGCATTTACCTTCGATTTTTCTTCCTCTTCAAATTTCTTTTTAGAACATTCAATATCACCTTCACACTCAGCAAAAACAACTGCTGTAAAAAGCATGGACTTGCCATCATCTGATAAATAAAAACTCTCTATACTTAAAGGAAAATTTGTAATATGTTCTGTATTTAGTGTATCTATATTAATTCTAAATATTTTTGTTTTATTATCTTCTTTAGATTCAGATAAATAATAGACATGTTTATTATCATCTGCCCACTGTGGAGAATTTTCAGAAGTTTCACTATCAGTAAGTTGAACTACTTTTTTCTTTTCAAGATTCATCAAATATAGGTCATAGTTTATTCTATTTTCATTAAAAACAACCTCACCCAAAGAATAGACAATGTACTTTCCATCATCTGATAAATCAAAATCACCTAATCTCTTTAATTTTATCAGATTATCAAAATTTAAAACTGCTGCAGTTATTGATGCCGGCAAAAACAGCACTATTAATAAATAAGTAATCCTTTTAAACATATCTTTTTCTTTTTATATACTCCCCTTTTATATCATCTCCTATAAAGGCACCATCTTTTACCAACCACCTGCCCTTTGACATCACGTCAACTACGGCACCAGTTACATTCATTCCCTCATAAGGAGTGTAGTCAACATTTTCATGTAAATTATCTTTTGTAATCCTCCACTTTTTATGTGGATCAAATATTACTAAATCTGCATCAAAATTAGGAGCAATTGCACCCTTTAGCGGATAAAGCCCTGTTAATTTTGCAGGATTAAGGCAACACAAGTTGACAAATTGTTCTTTTGAAATGCGATTTCCTACTACACCTTCTGAGAAAATTAATACTAATCTGGTCTCAATACCCGGCGCTCCATTGGGAATCTTTGTAAAATCATCCCTTCCCATCTTTTTTTGTTCCAAAAAGAAGGGACAGTGGTCTGTTCCTATAACATTTATTACACCCTCATATAAAGCTTTCCACAGTGCTTCTTTAGAATCTTTGTCTCTTAAAGGTGGCGACATAACATATTTTGAAGCCTCTAAAAATTCATTTTTATATAAAGATTCATCTAATATTAAGTATTGTGGACAGGTTTCAACAAAAACTTTTGTCCCTTTTCCTAAGGCATCATATATAACCTGTAAACCCTCTTTAGAGGAAAGGTGAACAACATATATACCTAACTTAAATATACTACTATATGTAATTGCTCTGAAAATTGCTTCTGCTTCACTATTAGGGGTATGCACAACACTATGAAACAGTGGTGCAGTTTTACCATTATCAATAAATTTCTTTGATAAAAACTCTATTATATCCCCATTTTCACAGTGCAACATA